>QMIT01000015.1 GCA_024434115.1 Chloroflexota bacterium | reverse complement strand
TACACAGATGCCACACCCTGCTGCATGACTCTCAAAACCAAAGTTTTCCGGCTTGATAAAACAACTGAGATTACTCTGGTGTCCCATATTGCCGCAGCCGCAGTAGCACGGATATTTGGCAAGTTCGTCCGGGTGATCCATCGCATATTGATAGGCTTCTTTGACTCGGACGGGGGCATCCTTCACAAAATCAGGCATATCCGACTCGTCGCTTATTTGGGTTTTGCCCTTGTCGTTGCTACAGCCCGATATAAATAAACCAAATGCCAGTACGACACTAAGAGCAAGCAGTTTAACGATTAGGCGATGTATGTTCATGGCGTGGTTTCCATCATTTCTTCAAAATTCAATTCATAGTCCTGAGTGTAATGAAAGCCTGCATCTGCCATCACCGCCATTTGGCGTATAACCCGTTTTTCATGACTTTTGTCACATAGAACAAACCTCGCCAAATTGAATGGAATCTCTAATTTTTATGATGGTTCGTTTCCGGCACTATAAGCCCAAGTCTGAGCCAGATAGGGGAATGCCAGCCAGATAATCGCTATCCCGAAAGTTATTCCCGACAGTAGCCGCATCCACGAATTAAACGACCCCAGCATATCCCCGCGATAAAAATCATCTGGCAACACATGTCCGGTCAAGGCTGCCAGCCATTCGTTGGTGTAACGAAAGCCACTGGTAAGTCCATCAAGGTCGCTGATAAAGTGGGTGGTGCCATCAATCACCATTGGGAGCAACAGCACAAAAAACACTGGGATCGAGATAGGGCGGACTTTCTGAAAACGGGCACGGATGCCATAGAGTAGGGCTGCTAACCACACGCCGCCGTACATATACACCATCCGGTCTGACCATGCGACTTTCCAGCCTAGTTCATCATTGCCCCGAAATTGCCGCAACAGTCGGGTGTCCACGCCTTGATCCCCTGTCAGTTGAATAGGGAGTTGATCGGTATTTAGCATCATGTGAGGGCCAAAGAGGAAAAAGGAACGCTGGGCCATCTGATGACATAGAAACGAATACATCGTATAAATCGCTGTCCCGCCTGCTCGCCAACCAACGTACATCAACACAGGTGCAAGGAATGGGAGGACATTAAAAATGCCAAAAACTACCAAAAAAATCAGCAACCAATGTTTTAAGAGTGTTTTGCCTGCTGGACAATAGGGGGTCTGGTTCATGATCGTTACCCACCTTTGATTACAGATTCGGTTTTCTTATTGTAGAAAGCCATCTAAATCTGCTCTATACGCTATTTAGCCTGATTTCTCCAAAATCCACGCCAAATAGCCTATACGGGCAGTTGCCGTTGGGTGTTAAAATCTCAAGTAGTGGATAGCGGTATTCAGATAAGGTAGTCAAACATGGTGGACATCATTCAAGTGATGCTGGCGGACGATCATGGCTTCGTTAGACGAGGTATACGCGAATTCTTGCACGAGTCGGGTTCAATCAATGTCATTGCGGAAGCCGAAAATGGGACACAGGCCCTTGAATGTGTGGAACGTTATCACCCCGATGTAGCTATTTTGGACATCCAGATGCCCAATCCCAATGGGCTAGATGTCGCACGCCAACTGCGAAAACGCTATGGGGCAAATATTGGTATCTTAATTTTGACCGCCTATAACGATCCGCCCTATATCCGTGCGGCTCTCTCCGCAGGCGCAAATGGTTATATTATGAAATCTGCTGATGCCGATGATCTGATTGCGGCTGTCCATGATACCTATGAGGGGCGAAGTGTAGTGACGGCCAGTTTACTCAATCGGGCTGCGTCTCAGACTATTCCGGAATCTTCCCTCGGATTAACGGAGCGTGAGCTAGAAATTCTCCAATTGGCCGCACGCGGGCTGACCAACAAGGCCATTGGTTTTGAAATCTCGATCAGTGACCGCACCGTGCAAGGCCATCTTGCCAGCATCTATAACAAGCTGGATGTCGCTGGCAGAACGGAAGCAACCCTAAAAGCCATTAGCCTCAATATGATAAAAGTCCCCTGACCCTATGACAAAAAATGGAAATGTTTTGCGGCAGCTTTATCGCCAATTAATTCGGGGATTACACATCCAACTCTTGTTCGTGTTTGTCGTGCCGACTGCCATTATCTTAATGGTGGTCACAGTAGGCAGCGCCATCCTTCATCAAGAAGCCATGCAAGAACTCGTCGGTCAGCGCGATGCACGGGCTACGCAAGCCGCTGCGGATAATCTTGCTGAACGACTGCATCAGCGTGAAGTCTTGTTATCGCTCCTTGCCACAGACGCCGGCAACGGTCAAGATTTGCCCAATCCACAAACCACCGCCGAGCTATTTGATTATGGGTTGTTCATCGAAACAGCCGACAATCTAAGCAAAAAACTTCCGTCGGGTGAGTGGGATTGGCGTACCGTTGGGGGGGATATGCCAACCTTTATTGGTCATTTTGAACATCAGGTGTTAGTGGTTTTCTCAGCCTCCCTATCGGATCAACAATATCTTTATGGCATCGCATCCCTTGAATCGTTGGGCATTCATGAAATCTTAGACAGCCTTGTGTTGCATGAAGATGCAAGGGCCTATTTATTGGATGAAGATGGGCACATCCTCTTTGATTCCGAACATATGATAACCGGTAACTTGGCTTCTAAATCAGCCCTAGCCATTGTCAGGAATCCAAAGGCTGGCTATCAACAAGGGCATAGTATCCTCCAGAGCCATGACAGGGAAGATATGATCATTGGCTATAGTCCAATTCCCCGTCTGCAATGGAGTCTAGTAGTTGAGGAGCCTTGGCACGCCGTTACAACCTCGCAATTACAGGTGACGCATTCGGTAGTGCTGGTTTTTGTATTGATTACGTTGCTCGGACTGCTGGTTTTTGTGTTTAGCCTGTTTGGGGTCATTCGCCCGTTACAGCGACTCAAGGTCAAAGCGGGGCAATTGGTTAAAGGCGATTTTTCGGCAATCGCTGGGCCAGTGGGGGGTATCCAAGAAATTGAAGACCTGCAAACCGCGTTGGTCGAGATGGCCCGTGCAGTTCAACAAGCCCAATCTCGACTACACGGATATATCGGAGCAATTACGACTGCCCAAGAGGATGAGCGCACCCGACTGGCACGCGACCTTCATGATGATACTGTTCAGACACTCATTTCTCTCAATCAACAAGTCCAAATGGCTCAACGCAATTTAGAGCGAGACCCTTTGGCAGCATCAGCCCGGCTCACCGAGGTACGACAGATTTCGCAGCAGGCGATTGAAGATATTCGCCGCATGATTCATGGCCTACGCCCATCTTATTTAGCGGAATTAGGACTCGCATCGGCTTTGGAAATGCTGGCAGAACAAGAAAACTCAGTTGTTGTTACTTTCCAAATGCAGGGAAATGAACAACGACTTTCAGACAAAATTGAACTTGCCCTCTATCGCATTACCCAAGAGGCCCTCAGCAATATCCGCAAGCACAGCCAAGCCTCTCAAGCGACGATTCAACTCACTTTTCTGCTAGAAGAAGTTAGATTAAGTATTCAAGATAATGGCTGTGGGTTTGACCTACCATCGCTTCAAACCCTCCCGGTTTCGGGACACTATGGTTTAGTAGGGATACGGGAAAGAACGCAGTTAATTGGGGCGAACCTTCAAATCCAAAGCCAGAAGGAACAGGGCACAAAAATCTACATCCAAGTTCCTCTCGCAACCATGAAACCTGTTATGGCATAAAGATTGGTGGCCTCGGCATCATCCAAGTGACAGTTCCCCTTGTAATTCACCATCGGATTGAGCACATACCGTAGCAGGTCACGTGCGTGGGGGACGGTGTCGGCAACATGTTTCGCCTGTATTGGCGCACTGACCACAAATAGCCGACATAGCAGGATGATTATCCGTTATAAGAAAACCCGTTTGATATTCAATCTGTTTGAAGAAATGCTGGGTGAATTGATACACTAGCTGTGAAACCGTTCCAGATTGTTGATACACAAGGTGATGGTGAAGGGTTTTCCCAGCGATTTCGTACACTTTGCCGTCTTCCCCAGCTGCGGCTGCATTGACCAATCCAACTTCACAAACATCTAAGGCGTGATAAACGGTGGATTGATCAATAGACGAATCAAGCTCTTTCACCCGATGATAAATCTGTCCAATCGTCGCGTGTCCGCTGATATCACAGACGGTATTCAATCCCGTCAGGCGCACCAGCCAGCAGAACAGATTACCCGAACTTCGTAATGTTTCCCTACAGTTTTCCTATTTCCTCAAGCTTTGGAGGCACGACCCAACAAAAAGCCAACTCAACATCAGAGTTGGCTTAAAAAGTGCGTTGTGCGCTTATCGGCGGGGGTGATATTTTCGCCGTCGAGCGCGGCCTCGGCGATTTCCCGCATCACATCCGCATCATCGGTGTAACGGGTCGCAATCTGCCGTAGAGCGTACTTCTGGACATTGAGTTGATGGGCCGCCTCGGCAATTTGGCGTTCCAAGTCACAGATTTGGGCGTCGCGCTGGCTGAGAACTTTGAGAGACCAAATGGAAAGAGTAGGACTAAGTATTGGACAGAGCCAAACGCCGCGACAAGAGCCGGGCACTGGTAAGATAAATCCACGCTTCAGAGGTTTCAGGGAGCAACTCATGCAGAATGGGAAATCATCGAACCACTGATTCCAGCGGGGAAGTGGGGCGGGCGGCATCAAGAAGTGGATTTGCGTGAAGTGCTCAATGCGATTTTTTATGTTTTGAAAACGGGCTGTCAATGGGCGATGTTGCCGCACGATTTCCCGCCCAAAAGCACGGTGTACGAGTATTACAGCCAATGGCGTCAGAGTGGGGATTGGCAGCGCATCCATGCGGCCTTGCATCAACAAATCCGTGAGCAAGTCCACAAAGAGCCAACGCCCAGCGCGGTGAGTATCGATAGCCAAACCGTCAAAACGACGGAAAAAGGGCGCTGAGGGGCTATGATGGGGGTAAGCAGGTGAAGGGACGCAAACGCCATGTGGAGGTGGATACCCTCGGCTATGTGGTCAAAGCCTTCGTGACCGAGGCGCATTATCATGACGGACAAGTGGGGACGGGTTGTTGCAATGGGTGCGTGAGCACTGCCCGCGCCTGCAAAAGATTTGGGCCGATGACGCGTATACTGGCCGCTTTGTTGAGTTGGCCCAGACCCACTACCAAATCGAGGTCGAAATTACCCATCCACCGGCTGGACTAAAAGGCTTTCAGGTGGTCCCGCGTCGTTGGGTGGTCGAACGCACCTTCGCTTGGCTCAACCTCTATCGGCGGCTCTACAAAGATGTGGAGTACCATCTCCACTCCGCCGATACCATGATTTATCTCGCTATGTCCCATTTGATGGTCCGCCGTTTAGCCCGGTTGCGGGCCGCCCCCACCAACTCCTTAACTTCTCGGACGGCCTCTAAGGTTTAACATGGCATAAGGCCAATATTTTAATGATTTAGACATAATATTGGTATAATAACGAAGTAAATTTACTACTTTCATTGACTATAAATTCTAATATTGCTAAAATTAACTTAAAACAAAGATGCTGGCTATAATCGCCCAAATATCAATCATTTGTTAATTCGATGCCCCAACTAACGTTCTAGGATTAGGAGAGAGAATACAATGAAGCGGTTCATCGTTGCTTGTGTGGTTATGGGACTCGTGTTGACCATCGTACCCGTCACGAAGTCACAAGGACCCAGCAGTCCAACAACCATTACACTGTGGAATATCTATTCATCTGATAATGTACTGTCTGAGCCGTTCGCAGCACTCATTGATAATTTCAATAACTCACAGGACGAGTATTTTATCGAAGCGGTTGCATTGCAGAATGAGGAGTTCAAAAACCAGATTATCCTTGCTGTAGATAGTGACACCCAACCGGATGTCTTTTTCACATGGGGTGGGGGCACTTTGCAGGAGTTTGTTGACAAGGGTGCTGTCCGTGAAATCAAGGAACTAGACGGGGAACTGGGCGAGCGATTTATTCCTGCCTCATTCAGCACCTCCACTTTTGACAGTAAGCACTACGCTATCCCGCTCTCATTAGCGACTGTCACTATGGTAGTCAATCCCAGCCTTTTTGAGTCCCATAATCTTGACCTACCCTCCGATTGGGATAATCTACTAAAAGCCTGCGAGGTGTTTAATGAAGCGGGTATTACGCCTATTTCCTTTGCTAATAGTGAAAAATGGCTCGGCAGCCATTGGTTTTCATACCTTGTCACTCGGTTAGGGGGTGTGGATGAATTCGCAGCGGCAGCAAACCGCGAAGGCATTGGGTTTGATGATCCAGTCTTTGTGGAAGCGGGCGAAAAGCTACGTGAACTCGTGGATGCGAATTGTTTTACCCCAGATTTCATGTCTGCCAGCTTCAGTAATCGAGATGATACCCGCCCGGTGGCACAAGGCCAAGCTGCTATGATGCTTGGGGGTAACTGGGTGTTTGCCACGTTGCAAGAAGAGGGGCCGGACTTATATGACCAATTGCAGGTGATGCCTTTCCCCGCGATTTTGGATGATGCTGATGCGATGACTGGGATGGTTGGGGGAACATCCGATGCCTATGCAATTTCTTGGAAAGCCCCACCGGAAACCGAGCGCGTCTTGATAGAATTGTTCACTTCCCAAGCCTATCTTGATATGCAATTTGATCTCAACATCTTTTCGGCTATTGTTGGCGCTGAAATTGAAGATCATTTACTTGCCCAAGCCAGTGCATTACTGAGTGAGGCCTCAACGTTGCAGTTATTTTACGATCAAGTGCTACCCCGTAACCTCGCGTTAGCCCATCTTGATACAACGACGGCGTTATTTACCGGGGATATGACACCTGAGGAAGCCGCTCAAACGATGGAGACAGTGGCTGAGACGCTACAGGATTAATCTCCAAATTTCGACAAAGAAACACACTCCGGCGAGTATTTTACAGCGCATCTCAACTTGATCGAACGAACACTTGATCAAGTTAAGAACGACTGAAAATGCTCATCGGAGTTAATCAATTTGAGATACTATGGAACGAAACAAACTGCCCTTCCTCACTTTCAAAAGCATTCGTGCCCAACTGATTGCGGCTTTCATCATTGCCGTGCTTTTGCCCGCTGTTGTTATTATTGCGGTAACGGGTGTACGCGATGTTCGGAATGAGATAGATGATACTGAAAGCCAATTGGACGCTGCTGCTGCGTTGAAAACTACCCAAGTGGATATTTGGCTTAACGATCAGAAAGACGAAATTAGCCGGGTTCTAACAGACGAAAGCTCACTAGAGTTGGTCGAACTGGCGTTACCAGACTCAGCGCTCGCCTCGCTGCGGGATGAGACACGAAATCGCCTTTCACAACGCCTTTCAAGTGCGTTGCAGTTAACCCGTGATATGGATGCTTTGTTTGTGATGGATTTGCAGGGGCAGGTATTTGTTTCCAGCGACGCGACCTTGCTAGATACCTCTTTTGGGGAATTGCCATTTCTTGAAAACGTCACTGAAAGAACCTATGTTGCGCCGTTACGTTATTCCACAGAACAGCAAACGGCGGAGTTATTTTTCTTTTCGCCGCTTGTTTTAGATGGAAACATCGTGGCAATTGTCGGGGGACGCGCCCCAATGACCCGGCTTGATGAGTTTATGCTTGAGCGGGCGGGTTTGGGCGAGACGGGTGAAACGTACCTCGTAGATGCCAATCATTTACTGTTGACTCCTTCCCGTTTTGGCGGTTATCCACTTGGCTCTGTTGTTCAAACTGAGAGTACCCAACAGGCGCTTGAAACGCGTGCGAGTAACAGTGGAGAATATGAAAACTATCGTAATCAGACGGTCATCGGGAGTTACCGCTGGCTACCTGAACTAGAAGTTGTCCTAGCCGTTGAGCAGGAACGTGGGGAGGTACTCCGGCCTACCCTGACCACATTAGCTGTCAATATGGTGGTAGCTATACTGGCAGTGCTATTTTTTGGCATGTCCAGCTTGTATTTTGTAGATCGCGGGATCAGCCGCCCTCTGGCCGCTCTTTCGGAAAATGCCCGACAGATTGCTGGTGGCAACCTTAGCTTGAAAAATAGCATTACAACAGATAATGAAATTGGGACATTGGCTCAGTCGCTTAACGAGATGAGCGATCAGTTGAGTGACTTGTTCCAAAACCTTGAGAATCGGGTGGCAGCACGTACCCATGAATTGCAGATTGCGGCGGATGTTTCCAAACAGTCAACTACTGTTCTTGATATTGATGACCTTCTAAAACAAGTGGTGACGTTGACCACCAATGGCTTTGGGCTGTATTCAACAGCGGTGTTTTTGCTCGATGATGATAAGCAGCATCTGTTTAATGCAGCCAGTTCATTAGAAAATGGCTCTAGTAGTTCCTCTCAGCAGAAATGGACAATTGGCCTAGATGCTCGACCCAGTATCGTAGCGGAGGCATCCCGCACACGCCAAGTTGTTTTGGTCAATGATGTTGTAAACTCGTCCTTATACCTTGAAGATTCCGCACTTCCGCAGACAAAATCTGAACTTGCCATTCCCATGATGGTGGGGCCTCGTCTGCTAGGTGTTTTTGACTTACAGTCCGAGGTAGCGGAGCGTTTCGGTGCTGAAGACGTTCGTGTAATGACTTCCCTTGCCGAGCAAATCTCGATTGCGGTGCGTAACGCAGAGCTATTTGCAGAAAAAGAAGCGGCCCTCCAAGAAGCCGAACGAGCCAGCAAGATCAAATCTCAGTTCTTGGCAGCGATGTCGCATGAATTACGTACTCCGCTGAACGCGATTCTGAATTTTTCGCAATTTGTATCCTCCGGCATGTTGGGGTCGGTCAATGAAGAACAAGTGGATATCCTCAACAAAATCACGGCCAGCGGGAAACATTTGCTTGGCCTCATTAACGATGTGCTAGATATTTCGAAGATCGAATCAGGGGCATTGACGCTTTTTGTTGAAGAGAAAGTGAATTTAGCCACTGAGCTTCAAGCCGTTGAAGCGACAGGCCATACGATATTAGCGGGCAAACCCGTTGAATTAAAAGTGGATACTGACGATAATTTGCCGCTAGTAGTCGGCGATAAACGGCGTATTCGCCAGATTATGCTCAATCTCGTTTCCAACGCCTGCAAATTTACGGAAACGGGTGAGGTGAACATCCAACTGAGCCGTCATGAGGCGGATAAGATTTTGTTTACTGTAAAAGATACTGGGCCGGGAATCGCGCCCGAAGACCATGAAGCCATTTTTGAGACCTTCCGCCAGACAGAGGCAGGGTTACGTCAGAGTGAGGGAACGGGTCTTGGGTTGCCTATTTCAAGGCGTTTGGCTGAAGCTCATGGTGGGCGATTGTGGGTGGACAGCACACTGGGCCAAGGGGCCACTTTTAGTGTTATCCTACCCATTCGCTCACCGCAGCTTTTGCAGATGATTCGCACGGTCGAGAAAGGCAAAGAATGAGTAAAAATCCAATCCTAGTGTATGTTGAGGATGATCCTCTAAGCCGTGAGGTGATGAAAATGCTCGTGGTGCGTCGACTAGGGTTTAGCTTGACGGTCTTTGAGGATAGCCAAGATATTATTGCCCGTTTGGAGGCACTCCCAGCCAAACCGGATATGATACTGCTTGATATCCATATGCGCCCATATAACGGCTTTGCAGTCCTAGAAATGCTGCGTGCCCATCCCAATTATGCCACCACTAAAGTGATTGCTGTAACGGCCAGCGTGATGAACGAAGAGATGGCAATGCTGGAAAATTCTGGATTTAATGGCGCTATTGCCAAGCCGCTTGATCAGACGTTCTTCCCAGAATTTATAGACCGAGCCATGCAAGGCGAAGAAATTTGGCATGTCTCCTAAGAAGGTTCACATGTGCAAAAGACTAGGCTAGGGTGTGCTGTTTGATAGGGGGGTAGCTCGTTAATGTTCAGTACAAACAAAGGACAAAATAGTGGCTGAGATACATGCACTCATTATCGAAAATAATCCCTACAATGCCGAAGTTTTGGAACGCTTGTTAGTTTCGGTGGGTGGAAGTTTTACCACTTTGCAAGATTCCACTCATGTAGACAGCATCATCGCAACTTTGGCTCGTGTGGATGTGGTTTTCCTAGATTTGGAAATGCCCAAACGGGATGGTTTTGAGACTCTACAAATTCTCAGGCATAATCTTGGGGTGTCAGCACCGATTGTGGCCTATACCGTCCATACTAGCGAAATGGAAGAAGCCCGTGCCGTCGGATTTGATGGGTTTTTAGGGAAACCAGTAGACCCTGCGCGTTTTCCCGACTTGCTGGCCCATATTTTGGCGGGTCAATCTGTTTGGGAAACGCCGTAATTTTGGCCTAATATAAGCAGTATCGAGTCGCATTCGCGCAACGAAGTAGGAAAGAAAAAGATGCTAAGTGAACTAAAAGGTAAACGGATATTTGTCATCGAAGACAAGGAAGACAATATCTATGTCATTATGTCCCTCCTGCGTAAACATGGCGCTCATGTTGAGATTGACTGGTGGGCAAAAGGCGAACCGCATAAACTTGAGAGTGCCATGCCAATTGATCTGATTATTTTGGATCTGATGCTGCCGCTTGGCCGTACAGGTTTTGAGGTCTTTGATGAAATTCGGTCAAGTCCGACTCTCGAAAAAGTGCCGATTGTGGCTGTTTCGGCTATGGACGCATCAATCGCCTTGCCCAAGACGCAGGAGCAGGGTTTTGCAGGGTTTATTAGCAAGCCAATTGATTTTATCTTGTTTCCTCAGCAAATAGCTGCCCTAATCGCTGGGGAAGAGGTATGGTATTCGGGATAGATATTCGCCAAATGTCAAAAAACCACTGGCCTATCGGTCAAAGACTCGATCAGCGTAATTGAGATTTCCGGTGTCTTCGATTATTGTTGCCAACTCTGTTCTTCGCAGTTTGCAATCGCTTTCAATTTTCCTATAGACCTCAAATCGAACTTCAAATCCATTCTTTTCACAAGATGGCCTGCCGGCACTGTTGCTCGTAGGGTGCGATGTTCTTACCAACCTGAAGTGGATTTTTGATCGAGTGACGGGGTTGATCTAATACATGTCGAAAGTTGATTTGTGAACGTTAACACAATCTCGATACACACCACGTTAAATCTCACCATTCCCGCATTTATTCGGCATGTCGTTCCCATGCAGCTTGATTGGTCTAACGATGGCTCTTTCGGAGGATCAATCTAGGCGTCTGGATACGCTGCCCTGCGGCTGCCTGTGGATCGGCGATAATCTCCACCAGATATTCGACGCTTTGTTCTCCGAGAGTGCTGAAATCCTGCCGGATGGTGGTTAGGGGGGGATCGAAGAAGGAGGCCTCTGGAATATCATCAAAGCCAACAATAGACACATCCTCTGGAATGCGTAAGCCACGCTCGCGTAGCGCCAATATGGCACCCAGCGCCATCTGGTCGTTGGCAATCACTAATGCCGTAAATTTCGCGCCATGATCTAATAGTTCATGTGCGGCACGATAGCCACTCGCCGCTGACCACTCGCCTTCTGTCCAATTAACCGGGTTCAGATGATTGTCTTGGAGAGTATCAAGCCAACCTTCGTGACGGGCGGCGGCGTCATTCCAGTGCAAGGGGCCGCTGATTGCCGCAATGCTGGAATGGCCTGTATCAATCAGGTGCTGGGTTGCCAGACGAGAGCCAAGCTGCTGGTCAATGATAATGGAGGGGAAGGTGACATCTTTCTGGGTTGCTAACTGAACCACAGGAATATTGTTTCGTTCTTTCATCAACTCTTCGTATAGCACGCTCCGCACGGGAGCAATCAAGACAACACCCTCTACCTGCTGCCGTTTCAAATCCTCAACCGTCTCTCGCATGTCGGCATAGGTAAGGCGATCTAGATTGGAAAAGAATAGACGATAGCCTCTAGCTTTAGCCGCGCGTTCTACGCCTCCCATCATCTGGGCAGGGCCATAATAACCCACACCAAAAGTAACAATTTCGAGGGTCAATGATCGCCGCGTTGCCAACGCACGGGCAGTGTGATTGGGTTGATAGTTTAGCTGCTGAATCGCCTCCAATACTCGCTGCCGTGTATTTTCGGAAACACGCGGACTGTCATTAATTACACGTGAAACGGTCTGATGGGAGACACCCGCAAGTTCCGCAACATCATGGAGAGTGGCATGGGTAATTTTAGGCTTCATCTAGTTTTACCTTCTTAAAAATGGAGACACTACGAAATTTTTCCAATCTCTTGACATTTTTAGAAAAATGTGAAAACTTATATGTGAACGTTCACATGATTATTTTATTCAATTTCGTGAACAATCACAAGTTTTAAACATAAGTAATTTCTTTTTTACTAGAGTTGGGGTGGAAAACAATGAATTCCTTCGGGTTATCAATTCCCCTACCCTTGACTGAACCTCAGATCAATCCGCATGTGCTGTGTGCCCTCGACGGGATGGCAATCACAGCACAGATAGTTCCACTCGGCAAATAGTTGGTAAAGGAGGCGTCTATCGCAGTTGATTTTTGGTACACGATTTCTAAACACGCAATTCGATCTGTTTGATTGATTCATCTTAGGAGGATTTTTGAAATGAAATTGGTGAAGTTCTGCCTACTGCTCGCTTTGATGGTCACATTCGTGGGCGCAGTCAATGTGAAAGCCCAAGATGGCGGCGAAGGCCTGACCATTGGGTTCTCGCAAATCGGTTCTGAAAGCGCTTGGCGCACATCCTTTACCGATGCAGTGAAAGCTGAAGCTGAAGCTCGTGGCATCAATCTGTTGTTCTCCGATGCCCAACAGCAACAAGAAAACCAGATTGCAGCCATGCGTGCGTGGATTGCTCAGGGTGACGTAGACGCCATTATTCTCGCCCCCGTGGTTGAGAGCGGTTGGGATGATGTTCTGCAAGAAGCGCAGGACGCTGGTATCCCTGTCGTGATTGTTGACCGTAACGTAGACTCTGACCCCTCACTGTATGTAACCCGCGTTTCCTCCGACTTCGTGCATGAAGGCCGTTTGGCAGCAGCATGGTTGGTGCAGGCTACTTCTGGACAGTGCAATATCGTTGAACTGCAAGGTACAGTCGGTTCCGCTGCGGCCAATGACCGCATGACGGGCTTCAAGGAAGTGATCGCGCTCTTCCCCGGTATGCAAATCGTTGCTTCCGAAACGGGTGACTTTGTACGCGCTCAGGGCAAGCAGGTTATGGAAAGTTTCCTCAGCAGCATGGACCCATCCGAAATTTGTGCCGTGTGGGCGCACAATGACGACATGGCGATTGGTGCTATCGAAGCCATCAAAGAAGCTGGCCTCGTCCCCGGTCAGGATATTCTGGTTGTCTCCGTTGACGCGATTCCAGACATCTTCGATTCACTGGACGCTGGTGAAGCTAATGCCACCGTCGAACTCAGCCCCTTCATGGGCGGCCCCGCGTTTGACGCCGTTGTTGCGACCCTCAATGGCGAAGAACTGCCCAAGTGGATTCCGGTAGCGGGCAAGCTGTATACAAGTCGCGCCGCTTATGACGCCGATCATCAATAACTAGTATGTGAGGACGGAGGGGCATAAACCCAATCCCCTCCGACCATTGCGGAGCGGAAATCAACAAAGCAGCGGAGAGGTTGCAGGTTGATTTCCCTCCGACATCACTTAAGGGTGTATATCTTACCAAATTTATAGGGTTTTGAATTATGAGTACCAACGAGCAGCCTGCCTTGCTAGAGGTGCGGGGTCTCACCAAAACGTTCACCGCGACACCCGCATTATCCGAAGTTGATTTTACATTATATCCGGGTGAGGTTCATGCAGTGTTGGGCGAAAACGGCGCTGGCAAATCAACCCTGATTAAAGTCATCACCGGAGTTTACAAACGCGATGCCGGAACCATTCGCCTGAATGGCAAACTCATCGAACCGCGTAGCCCCGGCCATGCTCAAGAATTGGGCATTAGCGCCGTGTATCAGGAAATTAATCTTATCCCTACCCTTTCGGTTGCTGAGAATTTATATGTGGGCCGCCAGCCGCGTTTCCTCGGCATGGTCAGTATGCAGTTGATGAATAAAAAGGCCCGCAAGTTGCTCAAGACATTCAATATTGACATTGATGTCACACGAGATCTTTCATCCTATTCCATCGCCATCCAGCAAATCGTGGCGATTGTGCGGGGGGTTGATCTTTCCGCCAAAATTCTCATTCTGGATGAGCCGACTTCCAGCTTGGATCGGCATGAAGTTGAAACGCTATTTTCGGTGATCCGTTCACTCAAGGAACACGGCATCGGAATTTTGTTAATTACCCACTTTCTAGATCAAGTATATGAAATTTCGGATCGTATCACGGTGCTGCGGAATGGTCGTAAAGTTGGCGAGCACCTGACCAAAGAACTACCAAGAGCGAAACTTATCTCCGAGATGTTGGGCCGGGAGTTTACCGAGACATTGGGTAAACGCAGCAACCAAATCACCAACGGTGACAGTAAACAGGACACATTCCTTGATATCAAAGGCTTTGCCAAGCGTGGCATGATTGAACCCTTTGACCTAGAAATCAAAAAAGGCGAGATCGTCGGACTGGCAGGCTTGTTGGGGTCTGGACGGACTGAAATGGGCCATCTGGTGTTTGGCATCAATCGGAGCGAAAAGGGTGAAGCCTTTGTCGAGGGGAAGAAGGTAAAAATCAGTTCCCCACACAAAGCCATCCGCTATGGATTTGGCCTCTGCCCCGAAGACCGCAAAGTGGAAGGCCTCATCGCTGACCTGACCATCCGTGAAAATATTATCCTCGCGCTCCAAGCCAAACTGGGTTGGTATCGGCACATTCCCTATAAGCGGCAAGAGCAGTATGCTGATGAAATGATTGAAGCCCTGCACATCGTCACTACTGACGCTGAAAAACCTGTGCGCGAACTTTCTGGTGGCAATCAACAGAAGGTCATTCTGGCCCGCTGGCTGGTCTCTAATCCCGAACTGCTGATTTTGGATGAGCCGACACGTGGGATTGATATTGGGGCACACGCCGAAATCATCAACATCATCAAACGTCTTGCTAAAGAAGGAAAGGCCATGATGGTTATCTCTTCGGAATTGGCGGAAGTCGTGGATTATAGCGACCGGGTGGTCGTGCTACGTGACCGCAAAAAGCTCACGGAACTGACAGGCGATGAAATCAGCGAAGACGCTATCATGCATGCGATTGCGGAGAAGTAGAGATGGTAGAGATGGAAAAACAGGTATTGACACCTGTCAACGAGAATAAACCACAAAAGGCGACCAATTTTAAGTGGCGCAATATCTTTAGGGGCGACAACCGCGCCCTTTGGACGATCTTGGCGCTCATCATTATTTTATTCGTAGATCGCATGGTCTCACCGACCTTTTTCACCGTCCGTATGGTCAATGGACGCTTAACGGGTAGCCTCATCAATACGCTGGATGGGGCCGCGCCGATTATGCTGCTTTCAATCGGCATGACACTGGTCATTGCTACCAAAGGGGTTGATCTTTCGGTGGGTGCAGTGATGGCGATTTGTGCCGCCGTATCTGCCGTGCTGATTAACCGCCATGAGGCTGGGTCGGACAACATTTTGTACTATCCGGGATTCGTGATTGCCATTGCGATTTTGGTGGGGGCGTTGTGTGGATTGTGGAACGGCATCTTGGTGGCGCTGTTTGACATCCAGCCCATCATCGCCACGTTGATTTTGATGGTGGCGGGTCGTGGGATTGCCCAAATGATTACCGATGGTCAATCGCCAACGTACACCGATGAGACCCTCGCCTATATGGGTCAAGGGACGATCTTTGGAATGCCCTTCCCTGTGTATGTCGCTGCCATTGCGCTGGTAGTGGTCTATTTGCTGGTGCGACGCACGGCTCTCGGTCTGTTGATTGAATCGGTAGGGATTAACGCGAAGGCCAGTCATTATACGGGCGTGAATGCCACCGTCATCAAACTGTTTGTCTATATTATCTCTGGCATCTGCGCCGCCATCGCCGGGTTGATTGTCGCGGGTGAAAACACCTATGCCGACCCGCATACCGCTGGTTTGTGGTCGGAACTCGACGCGATTGTGGCAGTGGTGATTGGCGGGACGCTCCTCAGCGGCGGACGCTTCAGTCTAGTGCTGAGTGCGATGGGTGCGCTGATTATCCAAAGTTTGCGTATCGGCCTGTACATCAGCGACCTGCACCCCAACGCCAACTTGGTCGTCAAGGCTATCGTCATTTTGTTGGTACTGTTGCTTCAATCCAAAGAATTTAAACAAGCGGTGGGCCGTTTGTTCAAACCCGTGCTCAAACTTCGAGCAGTTTTCAAATAGACGTTTAGGAGAGCGCTATGAAATCGCGGTTTTTTCCTCTATTGGTAACGTTCTTGGTGTTTAGCGCCATCTATGTTTATTGCTACTATCACTTTTCTAGCTTTGGCTCAATGCGCGTGGTCTGCAACCTGCTGCGCGACAATGCTCATCTGGGAATTGCCGCCATCGGCATGACGTTTGTAATTATCTCCGGCGGGATTGACCTGTCGGTTGGCTCAGTGATCGCGTTTACCGGGGTGTTTTGTGCCCTCATGATTACACGGGAAGGCATGGATCCCTATCTGGTCTTCGCTATTGTGTTGGGCATGGGGACGATTTTTGGCGCGGTGATGGGTGTCTTTATCTATTATTTCAAGATTCCGGCCTTTATCGTCACCCTGTCCGGTATGTTCTTGGCGCGTGGCATGGCCTATGTACTGACCACCGAATCCATCCGCATCACCCATCCCCTGTATATCCGTGTATCTAAATTAGTGTACATCTTCCCCGATAAGGGCCGTTTCACCTTTGCGGCGGGGGCATTTCTGGCGGTGTTGGTCATCGGCATCTATTTGGCGCACTTCACTCGCTTTGGACGGAATGTGTATGCAATTGGGGGCAATGATACAGCCGCCTTGATGATGGGCATTCCGGTGGGGCGCACGACCATCATGGTCTATACCCTCAGCAGTTTCTTGGCGACATTTGCGGGCATCGTTCTCTCCCTTGCCAAACGCTCCGGCGACTCGACCATTACAGTTGGGGCGGAAATGGACATCATCGCGGCGGTGGTCATTGGTGGCACACTGCTCACGGGCGGGGTCGGTTATGTCATTGGCACGTTTATCGGCGTGCTGCTGCCGGGGGTCATCCGCACCTACCTGACGCTTGAAGGCTCGCTGTCGCCGTGGTGGATCAAGATCGTGGTCGGCGGCCTGTTGTTTGGGTTTATCGCCATGCAAAAACTGTTGAGCACCCGTCCCAAGTTGTTCTCGTTTAGGCGACAAGTCAGGCCAACCACCGTCTCAACGGCATGAAACAGTGGCGCTTTGGAAAAACGTGCGGGGTGATAACTCTTAATCAATTTAAGGCTGATAGAAACATGTATACCATAGGAATTGATTTTGGAACGCTTTCGGGGCGGGCGGTTTTGGTGGATGTGCGGGATGGCCGGGAAATCGCCACTGCTATCCATGAATATGCCAATGGGGTCATTGATTCGACTTTGCCCGGTAAGCGAGAGCCGTTGCCACCAGAATGGGCCTTGCAAGATCCGTTGGATTATATTGAGGTATTTAAACACACCGTCCCTGAAGTGCTGCGTTTGAGTGGCGTTGACCCCAAAGAGGTAGTCGGGGTCGGCATTGATTTTACCGCCTGCACTATGCTGCCTGTCAAAGCCGATGGCACGCCGCTGTGTGTTTTGGATGAATGGAAAGCCAACCCCCATGCGTGGATAAAACTTTGGAAACATCACGCTTCCCAGCCCCAAGCGGATTTAATTAACGCGGTGGCCCGTCAGCGTGGCGAGGCATGGTTGGATTATTATGGCGGCAAGATTTCTTCAGAATGGTTTTTCAGCAAGTCACTGCAAATTTTGCAAGAAGCCCCTGAGGTGTATCATGCCGCAGATCGTTTGATTGAGGCTGCCGATTGGGTCGTTTGGCAGTTGACGGGGGTTGAAACTCGCAATATGTGTACGGCGGGTTATAAGGCGATGGTGCAGGGGGGTGAGTTTCCATCCCGTGAGTATTTCGCCGCCCTTGACCCCGATTTTGCGGACGTGGTGGACGACAAAATGTGCCGCACCTTTGCCCAACTCGGCGACAAAGCGGGTGGATTAACCCCACAAGCCGCCGCGTGGACAGGCCTGCCACCGGGGACAACCGTTGCGGTTGCCAATGTGGATGCTCATGTCACCGCGCCCGCCGTCAAAGCGGTTGAGCCGGGAATTATGGTCATGATTATGGGCACTTCGACGTGTGATGTGATGCTGGGTGAGCGCATCAACGTGGTCGAAGGCATGTGTGGTGTTGTACCAGATGGCATTATCCCCGGTTTTTATGGTTATGAAGCAGGCCAGAGTGGGGTAGGTGATATTTTCAATTGGTTTGTAGAAAATGCCGTCCCACCTGTTTATCATGAGGCCGCGCAGCAAGCCGGGGTGTCGCTGCACGAATATTTGGAACGGGAAGCTGCACAACAAGCCCCCGGTGAACATGGCCTCATCGCGTTGGATTGGTGGAATGGCAATCGTTCGACCCTTGTAGATGCGAATGTGTCTGGCCTGTTGCTGGGGGCGACTCTTGCGACTCGTGCGCCGGATATTTACCGTGCCTTGATTGAATCCACTGCCTATGGAACACGCGAAATCATTGAGTCGTTTGAAAAACGGGGTGTCCCTGTGCGTGAATTGGTCGCGGCGGGTGGTCTGCCAGAGAAAAATGCCCTCTTGCGCCAAATCTATGCTGATGTCACGGGGCGACCCTTAAAATTATCCGGCTCATCTCAAGCCCCAGCGCTCGGATCGGCCATTTATGCGGCAGTCGCGGCGGGGGTGTATCCGAATATTCAAGAGGCATCGGAGCATATGGGGAAACTTAAGGATGAGGTGGTTATGCCGATTCCAGAAAACCAAGCCGTCTATGATGCGCTGTATGCCGAATACAAAACCCTCTACGACTATTTTGGTCGGCGGGAGGGTCAAAACCATATGATGAAGCGCCTCAAACAAATTCGCAATAAGGCGATGGGCCAATGATGCTGCAAAATTTACGCCAAGAAGTATGTGAATTACACGCCGAACTGCCAAAAAACAATCTGGTAGCATGGACAAGTGGCAATGTCAGCGGGCGTGATCCTGTAACGGGCCTCATCGTTATCAAACCCAGCGGGGTGAAATTTCCTGACCTGACCCCCGAAAATATGGTGGTGGTGGATGAAATGGGCCATGTGGTCGAAGGTGATTATAAACCATCTTCTGATACCGCCTCGCATTGTTATATCTACCGCCATAGCCCCCATGTGTACGGCATTGTTCATACCCATTCGCGTTATGCAACGGCTTTTGCCGTATTAGGGCGCGAAATTCCATGTGTCACTACTGCGATGGGGGATGAATTCGGTGGCCCAATACCGTGTGGGCGCTTTGCCCTGATTGGCGGGGAAGAGATCGGTCAGGTGGTCGTGGAAACACTCGCAAACGGACGCAGCCCATCTTGTCTGCTGCAAAATCATGGCGTGTTTGCGACAGGTAAAAATGCGGAAGAGGCGGTGAAAGCTGCGATTATGACCGAAGACAACGCCGCGATTGTATGGACAGCCCTCCAAATCGGCACGCCTATTCTGATTACGTCGGACGACATCAATCGGTTATATGCCCGGTATCAGAATGTATATGGACAACGGGGATAGGTATCCGCACGGCGCGTTTATTTGAAAGAATTCTGAGAGGAAATAATCTTATGCTTAATCTCGAAAACTACGAGCTATGGTTTCTTAGCGGAAGCCAGCATTTATATGGCCCGCAAGCCATTGAGCAGGTAGGACTGCATTCACAAGAAATCGTGCGGGCATTAAACCAATCTGCTTCCATCCCCGCCAAAATTGTCTATAAGCCCGTTTTAACCACCCCCGATGAGATTCGTGCGGTTTGTTTGGAGGCGAATGCTTCGGAAAACTGCGTCGGGGTCATTACTTGGATGCATACTTTTTCGCCTGCCCAAAACTGGATAGGCGGCCTTGCGTCCCTCAAAAAACCGCTGGCCCACTTGCATACGCAATATAACCGCGACATTCCTTGGGCCGAAATTGATATGGACTTCATGAACCTGAACCAATCGGCGCATGGAGACCGGGAATTTGGATTCATGATGAGCCGGATGCGCCTGAACCGTAAGGTTATTATCGGGCATTGGCAAGACCCCGAAGTTCATGCTCGTTTGGCAGCGTGGATACGGGCGGCTTGTGCTTGGCACGATGCAAAATCGCTCAAAATTGCGCGTTTTGGCGACAATATGCGGTCAGTAGCCGTCACCGAAGGCGATAAAGTAGAAGCCCAGATGCGGCTTGGCTATGCGGTTTATGGCTATGGCGTTGGCGATCTTGTTGCAGTGGCGAAGCAGGTCAGTGACAGTGAAATTGACAACCTCATCAAAGACTATGAGGGTGTCTATTCGGTAGCCCCTGATCTACGGGTGGGCGGTGCGCGTCATAACTCAGTACGTGAGGCGGCCCGTATTGAACTTGGCCTGCGACAGTTCTTAAAGGCTGGTGGCTTCAAAGCCTTTACTACGACCTTTGAAGATTTGCATGGCATTCACCAACTCCCCGGTTTAGCTTCACAGCGTCTCATGGCCGATGGATACGGCTTTGGTGCAGAGGGCGACTGGAAGATGGCAGGATTGCTGCGTTCCATGAAGGTGATGAGCGCCGGATTGCAGGGTGGAACATCTTTCATGGAAGACTATACATATCATTTCGATCCGGCCTGTATGAAGGTACTAGGGGCACACATGCTGGAAGTTTGTCCGACCATTGCTGACGGGCGACTCAGCCTTGAAGTACATCCACTCTCAATAGGCGGTAAAGCGGATCCGGCGCGATTGGTTTTTGATACCCGACCCGGCCCAGCCCTGAATGTCTCGGTCATTGATATGGGCAACCGTTTTCGGATGATTTTGAATGAGGTGGATGTTGTTCCCCCGGATGCTCCATTGCCGAAGCTACCCGTTGCGCGGGCACTGTGGATTCCCCGTCCCAATCTGAAGGTGGCAGCAGCGGCATGGATTTACGCAGGTGGGGCGCATCATACGGGCTTCAGTCAATCTCTCAATGCCGAACATCTAGCGGATTTTGCGGAAATAGCAGGTATGGAGTTTCTACGCATTAACGAACATACAGATTTATATGACTTCAAGAACGAACTCCGTTGGAACGAGGTTTACTATCAATTCTCAAGTCACTAGCTCGGACTGGACGCCTAGAAACAATGAGAAACCCCTGACCTGTTGTTAGGGCAGCATATTCGCAGATGAGAGTGGATAATATCCATATCCACTCTCGAATGACGATTATTCTTCGCCGAGATAGACGCGCCGCACCATCTCGTTGTGCATGAGGGCATCGGCATTATCATGCAAGACGACGGTTCCCGTCTGTAAGACATAACCCCGTTTAGCAACTTCTAGTGCCATGAGCGCGTTTTGTTCGACCAACAAAATGGTTGTGCCCTCTTCCTTGTTGATACGAACAATAATCTCAAAGATTTGCTCGACCAAAACTGGAGCCAACCCCATTGAAGGTTCATCCAACAGCAGGAGACGGGGCCGAGCCATCAACGCGCGTCCAATTGCCAGCATTTGTTGCTCCCCGCCCGAAAGTGTGCCGCCATACTGCTTGGTGCGTTCTTTTAGACGAGGGAACAGGCCATAGATACGGTCAATATCTTGGCGGATGGCGCGGCGATCATTGCGTTTGTATGCACCCATCGCAAGGTTGTCACGTACCGACAGACGGGGGAAAATGCGCCGTCCTTCGGGGGATTGTGAAATCCCTTTGGAAACGAGGCTATGGGCGGGAAGCTGATGAATGGGCTGCCCATCGAAATGGATTGACCCTTCGCGGGGGTGCATGACACCGCTGATGGTGCGGATGGTCGTGCTTTTGCCCGCACCGTTTGCCCCAATCAGCGTGACAATTTCGCCTTCAAAGATATTCAATGAAATACCTTGTAGGGCGTGGATGTTGCCATAGTAACTATGGATATTGTTGACTGCTAGAAGTGGTTGTTGTTCTTGACTCATAACCTTAATCATTTCTTCAGCATCTCTAGGGCACGCCGTCCAAGATAGGCTTCAATGACCCGTTCATCTTTTTGGACTTCGGCGGGCTGGCCTTCCGAAATCTTTTTACCATAGTCCAACACGGTAACTTTATCGGAAATGGTCATGACGACCTTCATATCATGCTCAATGAGCAAGATGGACAAGTTGCGTTCGTCGCGCAGTTTACGGATAAACAAAATCATGTCCTGTGTTTCATTGGGATTCATGCCAGCGGTGGGTTCATCCAACAAAAGTAATTGCGGCTGGGTTGCCAGTGCGCGGGCAATTTCAAGGCGGCGCTGATGACCATAGGGCAGTGATTTGGCGGCATGTTCTTCATAGCCTTTCAGTCCCACATAGTCCAAAAGTTGACCAGCTTCTTCATGTGCTTTTGCTTCTTCGCGGCGCACAGCAGGCGGCCTAAAAATGTCGCCAAAGACGCCAGATTTGAGGCGGTGGTGCATTCCTATCAATACATTTTCGCGGGCCGTTAGGTTATTAAACAGCCGGATGGTCTGGAAGGTTCGTGCAATGCCGATACGGGTGAGTTGGTTGGGGCGTGACCCACTGATATTGCGCTGATTAAAGACAACCTTGCCTGTCGTCGGTTTATAATAGCCTGTCACAACATTAAAGAAAGTGGTTTTACCCGCCCCGTTTGGCCCGATAATGCTGTTGATCGAGTTGTCTTCAATGGTGTAATCGAGGGTATCCACCGCGACCAAGCGCCCGAAGGCTTTGCTGACGCCCTGTGCTTCGAGTAGGATGCTCATGAGTTTTGCACCCCCTCCAGTGATTCAGCCGTTGGTGGCACGATTTTGGTCTCAATGGATTTGGGTGGGAACAGGCCCTGTGGCCGGAAGATCATAATCACGATCAGCCCGATTCCAAAGAATACCCAGCGCAGACTTTGCACGTCGTATTCGGGTAAGAGTTCACCATTGAAAACATCGGGCAAGACTTGGGCCAAAAACACTCCGTCAAAGGTGGCAATGATGATGCCGCCAATCAACACGCCCCAGATGCTGCCGCGCCCGCTGAGAACGACAATAATGAGTAGGAAGATCGAGACTTGGAATTTAAAGAGTTCGGGGAAGATCGCGCCAAGCATTGAGGCATAGACCGCACCCGCCAAGCCTGAAAAGGACGCGCCAATCGCAAAAGCGGCAAGTTTGGTACGGATGGGATCAACGCCCATAAAGTCAGCGGCGGTTTCGTCTTCACGAATTGCTTTCCACGCTCGACCCAGACGGGAATTATTTAGGCGGATGGCCGAGAACAGCACAATCATAGAAGTGATGACAATGGCGAAATACCAGAAGGTTGGGTTGACGCCGACATTTAGTGCGCCTTTATCTAGACCGAACAGATTTTCAAGGAAGCCGAAATTGGGACGTCCTAGCGGTGTTAGACCCTGACTGCCATTGGTTAAGTTGTAGTCTTCGATCAAGACCCTGCCACGAAAGGTCAGCGTGAAATCGCCCAAATTACGCACGAGGGCGGGGATGATCTCACCAAAAGCGAGTGTCACAATTGCCAGATAGTCGCCGCGCAAGCGCAGGGTTGGCGCACCGATGATGATGCCAAATACAGCGGCAACCAGTGCGCAAATCCAGATCGCAAGGAAAAAACTCATTTCAATGTCGTGGGTGGGCCATGTGAGCAGGCCAAAAGTATAGGCCCCTATCGCAAAAAACGCGGCATAACCGAGATCAAGCAGGCCAGCCAAACCGACCACGATGTTTAACCCTTGGGCCAGTGCCACAAAGATGAGGGCGCGGTTGACTTGTGTAATCAAGCCGAAATTTGTCAGGAGTTCAAGTTCTTTCATGGCAAAGGGGGCAATCACAACGAAGATGGCAATCAAGACCCAACGCAGCCGCCCTGACAAAATGGAGCGTGGATGTGCAAGTATGTCTCGCATAAAGCTACTCCTACAGTTTTTCGATAGATTGGGTCGAGCCGAGAATGCCCGATGGCCGGAAAACCAACATGAGAATCAGAATGCCAAAGATGACGACCCGTGTCCATTCACTACCGATGTAACTGTCGCTCATCGCCTTGATCATTCCGATAATAAACGCTCCCAAAACGGCACCCCGGATGTTACCAATGCCGCCCAAGACCGCCGATGTGAAAGCCATCAAACCAGCTTCAAAACCCATTGTGAAGCGACCAGAGTTGATATAGAGTCCCCAAACCATGCCTGCGACGCCTGCCAGCGCACCCCCGACAAAAAAGGTGGTGGCGATAATGCGATTGACGTTGATGCCCATCATCATGGCGGCTTCACGGTCTTGGGCCGAGGCGCGCATTGCTTTGCCAATACGGGTACGATCAATAAAGAGCGTGAGCAAGGCTACGAGTGGAATGGTGACACCGAACAAGAACAGGTCTTTGGTCGTAAACGAGACAATGCGCCATTCGGTGATATCCATCCCTAACTTTGAAAAGAAAGAGATGACATGTTCATTTTCCATGTAATCTTCTCTAGGGAAATAGCGGGGATAGGGGATTTGGATGGGGCCTTTCCAAATGGCAAAAAGCGCCTCTAGCATAAATGACACGCCTACTGCTGTTAACAAAGGGGCAAGGCGGGGTGCCTTACGAAGCGGACGATAGGCCACTTGGTCAATCGCTACATTGAGTGTCCCCGTCAATAACATCGTAGCGAGGGCCACTGCGGGCAAAAGTAAGTAGAGGTCAGAACCGCTTAACGGAATTTCAGGCTCAAGATAGGCAAAAATGGTGAGGGATATAAAAAAGCCAAATGCAAAAAGGTCACCATGTGCAAAGTTAATGAGTTCAATAATCCCGTACACCATCGTGTAACCTAATGCGATGAGCGCCAGATAGCCCCCAACTGTCAGACCGATGATGACATTTTGTATAAAAATCTGATTGTCAATAGACATAAAAAAACGAACTCCCCAATATAACAGGAGAGGACAACCTGTGTCCTCTCCCTCAATTATTCAGACTTCAAAGCTCATTATTTTAGTCGGACGCAACTTCGCATGTCTCGTTCATAGTAGGCGTAATCAACGTCCCATCCACATAGCCGTCTTCAGAGACAAAATAGCCATAGAAACCAGATACTGTGGCATCGCCATTTTCATCAAAACTGAAGGTGGCAGAAAGCCCCTCAAAGTCGGTAGTAGTACGCATGGCTTCCAAAATGGCACCGCGATCCGCCACACCAGCGCGTTCAATCGAATCCAAAATAACCATCATGGATTGATAGGCATAGACGGCAAAGGGGTCTGGCTCTTCCTCGTGGATTTCTACATAGTCTTCATAGAAACGCACGCCATCTTCACTTTCGAGGGCGCTTGCCAGTGGGCCGGGGAAGGAAATATAGACGGAGCCGCTGGCGATATCCACACCGCCGATTTGTTCAAACAACGCGGTGCTGGCAAGGCCATCTGGCCCCATAAAATTAATGCCTTCTTCAAACAGACCCAGTTCGTTCATTTGTTGAATTACCTGTGGCCCACCGGAATCCAGCACAAAACCACCAAAGACCAAATCCGCTCCAGAAGCCAACACATCGGTTAACAAGGCGCGGAAGTCAATATCGGTAGATTCAACACTGGCGCGACCTGCTACTTCCAACCCAATTTCTTCAGCATAACGTTCAAATTCGTCAGCGAGACCCTTCCCGTAGGCTTGGGTATCATCCAAAATATAGACGCTTTCAAAACCGAGGCAGACGGCCCAAGCCGCATCGGATGGCCCTTGGAAGTCGTCAGTTCCATTGGTGCGGAAATAGTTCACTTCACCGCTGGGACGATAAATATCCGGTTCACCTTCTGCACAAGTCTCACAAGCACGGGTTAATCCGGGGTAGGTATTGGCCGGGGTTATCTGGGCAATGCCCGCTTCGTTGGTGATGACCATGCTTACCTTAGCAGCGCCACTATTGTAGGTGCCAAAGTAAACCATACATTCGGGGTCATTCACACAGCGTTGGGCGTTTTCGGCTTCAATCGTGCCGTCCCAAGCACCGGTGGTAGGAGAGGCATCGTCAAGAGCGACGATTTCAACTTCAAATCCGGCGGGGCCTGCACCGTCATGATCTTCTTTGTAGTGGGCGAGTGCCAATTCAGCAGCCTTTAGCATACTTTCACCAACGGCCTGTGTTCCACCAGACAGGGGCCAACTGGTATAGACTTTGATTTTTTCGCCTTGTGCAGATACGGTTTTGCCACTGTGATTAGCAGTTGGCATTGCCATCATCGCTATGGTAATCAGCAATACTAAACCAAGATAACGTTTCATCCTCATGGTTTTTTCCTTTATTTATTTACTAAATTTTCTTTTACGGATGGAAGTACAGTATAACGTCTCCCAAAAAAATTATGCAAACACAAGATGAGGAGATACAGCAATTGAGTCCTAGTTAGTGACTTTGTGGGGACCTAAGAACCCTGACAATAAGCCAAGATTCTTAGGTTTTGGGTATTTTTACTGAGGCATGGCGTACAATGAATATTCTTCCTCCTCCTGCCAGATCACTTCTAGTAATGGAGGAACTTTGGCCCATTCGGTTTCATCCTCTGCCGTGATTTTGCGGTTATCGTCAAATTCAAAATCGCGTCCGGCCTCCCAAACCAAAATATGGGTGATGCCGCGCTCGCGCCACGCATTAAGAATGGCTTCGGCACTAGCGAATGGACGGGCTACAGTGCGGCGGTCATACCACCAGCGCAGCAAAATCCAATCCTCGACACATTCGATACGGGGTTCATCACAATAAAGCGAACGGGTCTCCCATAAAAACAGCACCTTCGAGTCATTTGGTAATTTGTTGACTTGACGCATAGCCTCAATATGCCAGCCGAGGTTTTCATCTAGATATTCGTTTTTGGAAATGACGCCTGTTAGATAGTCGAGGGCGCGGCTGTCCAGAAAATGGCTGACAAGGGTTGTGCCTTCAATGCGATCATTTTCGGGACGCACACCCCGCACATAATCTACGGCAGTGAAGGTAAAGATGAGTACGACAAGGGCTTGGATCACAAAACGCAGGTCAACGGGCTTGGTAGGGAGATAACGCAGGCCATCAAAACCGACAGCGGCGATCAAGGCCAGTAGGGGGAACATAGCATACCACAGGCGAGTTTGAGCGCCATAGACACTGGTCGCGGCAGAGGCCATCCAAAAGATAAATACGCAGGCGATCATCACCGCCATGCTTTTGAGGCTTTGTCGCCATTTGGGATCAAGTTTTTTCCAAGAGAGAATCAACAGCGGGATTAGCAGCAGGAAGAATGGGCCGATTGTGGCAGCGAACCCACCCGCACCTTCGATGCCAAAAACGGTGGACATGATCGGTGTGCCCCAATAGAAACCGGGTAAATCCCGCATCAGGGCCATTTCGGAATTGGTGTACCACTCATTGGCAAGGCTGTCCCATTCACCAACAGTTGGGCCAAAGGGGTAAAACGGATTGTCGTAAAAGAATAGATTACGCAGCAACCAAGGGGCCAGCACAAGCGAGGCAACCACGACCAAAATAACCCCATCGTGTAGCCAACGCGACTTTTTGCCGTACAGCAAAATATACAAGCCTGCTGCGACACCCAAACAAACCAATGGATACTTGACCGACATGGCAAAACCGATAAATAGGGCGGCCAGTATCAGCCAACGAGTATCAAAATCACGTTCGCGCCATTGTTCGAGTGCAATGAACATTAACATGGCAAACCCGATGGGGGGCAGGTCTACATACGGCCAACTCAGTTGCAGCCAGATTGAGGGGGCTGCCAACAGAATCGCCACTGCCAAAATGCCGACACGAGGCGAAAATCGTCGCCATCCATAGCCACCAACCGCCACGAGCGATAGCACACCAAATACCCAATGAATGACCGCGCCGCCTGTTAGACGCCCAAAGGTGAGGGCCATTTCAGCAGCAAATAGAGTATGGACAAGCTGGGGAAATCCGAAGAAATGATTTCCCGGTAGACTTTCAAATCGCCCATTTTCAACCCACAGCTTGGGACCGACCAGATGATAGGTCAGGGAATCAAATTTGGTGGGGGGAGCTAGGGCCATTATCAGACCAAGTACAAGGCTGAAGGCAATAAAAATCAGCAACCACTGGTCAAGGCGATTTTGCGGACGGGAGGCCTCTAGCCATAGATAAACATGATAGACCCACCCAAAAAGATGCTCACGGGTGAAAAATGCAATCACCACCAGTACCAATACCACCGAAACCGCGTGCAACCAGATGAGACCAACGGCAAAAATCAAAATGCTGAGGACGCCTAACCCAAAAAGCGCCTCCCCAGCCAGTTGCTCCGGTTGGGAGAGGATGTTTGGATAGGTAGGGACAATATAGTGGATAAGGGTACGCCCTAGACCAGCACCAACTATCACTAAGACCGACACGGTGAGCAGATCAAGAATGGCACCGCCAAAGGCTTTGACAAAAATTGGCGTGACAGGTTTGTGTACCCAGTAGTAGAGAAACATCGCCAGCAATAACCAGAACAATGTGCCAGCAATTACACGGACAGAGGTTCGTGGCGATGGTTCCACAGAAATTTCTCCTTAAGGTGACAGATTAGCGTGGTTCCAAATAATACGCTCCTGCTTGGCCTTCCGCAATCCAACCGACGGTACTGTTGAGTTGGACTTGCCACCACAGCAGATCTGATACGCAAGCTGGCCCGCCCGTAATGCTCACGGTTGTCCCATACATGACCTCTTGCAAAATTTGAGCCTCAAGGCCGGGATCAGAACGCAATCTCACCGAGGGATTATAAATGACAGCGGCCTGCCGATTAAGACTCAGACGGGTGGCAGGGGAACCGGGGCAGGCGATACTGGCGGGGTCAATCGCGGCGCTTGTGTTTCCCACTACAGTGAAAGTGGGGGCAAGCGTTGGGGTGGGTAGTGGAGTAAAGGTTAACGTGCCGACGGGAGCTTGTTGAGCCGCTGATGTCTCGGCAAGCGGGCCGATGGCGATTTGCGGACTCGCGGCAGGCGGAATAACACCACCCGCTTCACCACCATTAGAGAAAGTGGTATTGGTGGGCAGCGGGGTACTGTTTTGCGGTAGGGCAGGTAGGGTTTCGTTGGATTGGACAACCGCTACACCATCGGGAGTGGCCGGGGTGTTGTCGTCATTATTGAGCAGGGTCATCACCAAAAACGCGACGACTCCCATCAGTAAAGCCATCGCCAGCGCAACCCCTCCAATCACAAGGCAAGAACCGCTGCCTTTGCCTTTCTCTTTGGGCAGGTTGGCATAAGATGGGTAGAGTGAAGCAGTTGCAGTCGGATATTGAGGGTATCCGGCTGCTGAATGGGCGGGTTGGGCAACAGTCGAATAGGGTAGTTTTTTGCAGCGCCAGCACGGTTGCTGGTCGTTCATGCCCTCGCGGTTGGCGCCGCAGTGTGGACAAAGCATTACAGACAACTTGAATTGACCTCATTGAACACTTAATTCTCGGCGGACTTCACGAGCCGCCTCCGAGTCCAATAATACACCATCAAGGGTCAAACTGGTGAGTAAACCCTCGAAAGCGATGCCTACTTGTACCCATTCCGTAGGTAAAGCCTGTAAGGTAATTTCGAGAAAGCCATCTTCTGGCAGCGCGATGAGGTAGCGTATATTGGGTACGGTGCTGGTAAATTGATAAGCGACGGCAGCAGCAGCATACCCACCCCAGTCAAAAGTGGTGGCTTGCGTGACGCCACCCCGTAGGTTGACCGTAATTTCTTGAACCAACGCTGCACCCATCAACAGACGGGCTGCCGTCAGCGATTCGTTACGAATGACCAGACCACCGTACCCTGTTCCGGGGCGAATCCAGCGAATGGCCGCGAAAGTAGTTGTTGACTCGATGGGGCTTAAGACGATGGGGTTTGAAATCCCATCATCCGTCGTGTGCTGCCATCCATTGGGTGGAAATAAGCTGAGGCTGTGGTTTGGTGTTGTGATGACAATGGGCACGGCTAACGTAGAGACATTGCCCGTAGCGTTGTCGGGAAATAGTGTGCTATAGAGGCCCTCCATTGTGATGGAGTCTTCAAGATTAGTGGTACGTTCGAGGCTGGTAGTATTCAGCAGCGGAACATCATTCCATGTGAGCGTATCTAACATAGCGATCCATGTATTACGCCAGCCCTCAAAATCTTCCACGCGGCTTTGGAAAGACAGGATTAACAGAGTGTTTTCGGCGACGGCGACCCCAACCCCAAGTCCGATGACGCGCTCATCGTACAGGTATGGGCTGCTGCCGGGTCGTTCAAGTGTCATCATCATCGCTCCGTTATAAGGATTAAGGCTTGGGCCAAACCGCGCCGGGATGACCCGACCATAGACCCCATAACGATCTTGGAGACGCTGACGACTGAAGGCGGAAAAGTAGGCCTCGGCAGGATTGTCGGTACGGGTGTCAAATTCAAATGGCAGGGAATCAAATGGGGCGATAATCGCTTCAATCACGGCTGTTGTGGGAGCAGTAGCCGTGCCGTTATCTACCTCAATATAGGTTTCCTCTATTTCATAGGGGTTGCCGGCACGCCAGCCAAATGGAAACTGCATGGTCATTTTGCCAACTTCGCTTTGCAAAGTGATCATTTGGGTCAGTGGCGGCAACGGGCCATCTTGAGCTTGGGTGGAGGGAACTATACCCCCCTCCACCAACAGGCAGAAAGCAAGGACAAAACAAAAGCACTTTTTCATGATTGAACCCTTTACGCCGTTGGCCCAATCACTGGCCCACCACGCACAATAGTGGGTTGATCGAATGGTGTTAGCCAACGTTCCCAGCGTGAACTACGATAGAAGGCATAATCTCCGACAGGCGGGAATTTTGTGTTGAGTTCGTTAAACATCTGATTCGTCATATAGGTTAGTGGGTTCAGAATCAAATTCTGATTGGACTTGTCATAGCGGATTTCAAGGTGCATGTGTTTTGCCCCATTGTCAATATAGCCGACAATCGTATCCGGGGTGACAGGCGTCCCGCGAGCGAGTCTAATCGGGTTGGCGACATGCCCATAGATGATTAAATGGTTGCCGACAATCACATCTACCCGGTTGGGGCCGAAAGCACGTTCGCTGCCACTATAATCGAAAATACCATTGACACCTGCATAAACCGGAGCGCCGCCGGGATGTCCAAAATCGAGGCCGCCGTGCAAGCCCTGACTGTAGCCGGGGTAGTTGTTGGCCCGTCCAAAGAGAAAAGCAAAGACAGTATTGCCATAATAATAGAACCATTTCATCGTGTTCAGATCGAGTGGTAGGCGCTGGAAAACAAAGGCAGGGGCAGGCAGACCTTGATTGATGTCCGCCATCAAGACTTCTCCGGTGGATAAGTTGCGTTCAGCTGACCAGCCAGTACGATGCTGCCACCACACAAACCCTACCCGTTCAGTGCGTGACGTGGCAATCGCTTCAACCCGTTCGCCCATGCGGAGTTGTTCAGATGGGAGTAATGTTTTTGCCTCGGTACTGGGTTCGGTGCGAACATTGAGGGCGGGCGTAACCACTTGGAATACACGCTTTTGGGTACCGGGGGGTAGACCATCCGGCGGGATATTATTAGGATTAATTTTGCTGACGGCACGAAATTCGGCTGTGCCCGCCGTGCCCAACCTAAAATAACTAATCCCCGTTGCCCCTTTTTGAAATGAGTAGATGCCAGCCGTCAAGACATCATCTTCAGGGACGCGGGTACCACTGCTAGGATCAGGATAGGCTTGGAGCATGGGCACAACGGGCATATTCCACTGCTTGCAGACCCGCATGGCCTCTTCAATATAGGTGGTTGGGCCGCGTGTGCCTTCACTAAAGTGCCAATGATAGACCATTGGATGCAGACTTTGGACATTGGGCAGCCATTCATTGATATGGATATTAGCGGGGTGGTTGCCACGTGCATCAAAATTGAGGGCGAGATGGAAACCGGGAGGCGCACCTGCTTTGATACCAGAAGCCAACGCCCGCGCCGTCGCTGCTGATTGCCCACCGAAATAGAGTGCCCCATCTTCCACGTCCAAAATCATCGCCCGCACCCCCGGCACACGACATGCCGCCGTTACAACGTTGATCTCGCCTTGAACATTGCGCCCACGTACCACATGCCATAGATAGGTTTGCAGACCGCGCCGCGCAAGGGCCTTTGTCCATTTCAAAATATCATCTGGCCCTTTGATTTCCATAGCAGCTTTATCGTCATACCGTGCCTGCCAATCTTCCCCATCGCTGGTTTTGATGGCGATGCCCGCCACATTGGGACTGAACTGCTTGACGGTTTCGACTAGCTCTTCGATGGTGTTTTCGCCAACAGCACTGCCACTCCAATGAATCCAAAATATTCGTTTATCAAAAGGGGTCGGCATTAATAGCACTCCTTTGTTTCCAATCCGCCCAACAGCGAGAATGTATTTTACTATTATCGTTTAAGTAGGCGCTCTCGACAATTTTTCTTTTGACGTCACTTGTCTGACCGAATAAAATCAATGAGCGTTTGCAAAATTCTAAAAAAGGATGTGGGATGAATCGTCTGCAATATGAAACCAGCCCGTATTTGTTACAACATGCCGATAACCCGGTGGATTGGTACGCATGGGGTGAAGAAGCCTTTGCTGTGGCACGGGCCGAGGACAAACCCGTTTTGTTGAGTATCGGCTATTCCGCTTGCCACTGGTGTCATGTCATGGAACATGAAAGTTTTGAGGATGAAGAAACGGCAGGTATGATGAACCGCCTCTTTGTCAATATCAAGGTGGATCGGGAAGAACGCCCGGATGTTGATGACATTTATATGCAGGCGACCTTGATGTTTACAGGTGGACATGGCGGTTGGCCGATGACGGTGTTTATGACGCCGGATGGACGGCCTTTTCATGCCGGCACCTATTTTCCACCTGAGCCACGTTACGGGATGCCCAGTTTTCGGCAGGTTTTATTGGCGGCGTCAGAAGCATACCAAAATCGGCGTGGGCAGTTGGAGGATGCAGCGAATGAAGTCACCCAATCATTGCAGCGGGTCGGATTCGCTCTGCCCAAAGAAAAAGGCGGCATTGAACTCAATGCAGATTTGCTTACCCATGCCGCACAAAAACTGATTGCCCAAGCCGATCCGATTTACGGAGGATTACATCGCGGTCAGCCGAAATTCCCACAGCCGATGACATTGGACTACTTGCTGCAATATCATGCCCATGCCGCTGATGAAGAAATTCTAAGGGTAGTTTTATTTACGCTGCGCAAGATGGCACATGGCGGCATGTATGACCAATTAGGCGGGGGTTTTCATCGCTACAGCGTAGATGAAAAATGGCTGGTGCCGCACTTTGAAAAAATGCTTTATGACAATGCCCAACTGGCGCGGGCGTATTTACATGCCTATCAGGTCACAGGGGATGAGTTTTTTGCTCAGATCACCCGCGAAATTCTGGATTACGTCGAACGGGAAATGCTTGATCCCACTGGCGGGTTTTATAGCACACAAGATGCCGATTCTGAAGGTGAAGAGGGGCGATTTTTTATCTGGTCGGCAGTTGAAGCACAGGAATTGTTACAGGAGGTGTTGTCACCAGAACAACTTGGGCCAGTGTTGGCCTATTTTAATGTGACGCAGCGTGGCAATTTTGAGGGGCGCAATATTTTGAATATCCCCCATCGGTTGGAAGATGTCGCGGCGGCGAGTGAGGGGATGGATGTTGAGGAATTGCGACAGGCGGTACAGCGGGCCAAAGAAATCTTGTTCGCGGCTCGTGAGGCACGAATCAAACCGGGGCGGGATGAAAAAATGCTGGCGTCATGGAATGGCATGATGCTGGCGGCTTTTGCTGAGACGGCACGGGTGTTGGATGATGAGCGCTATCGGCAAATTGCAGAACGGAATGCCCAATTTTTGCTAACCGAGTTGAGTATGACGGATGGTCGGTTGTATCGTACCCATAAACAGATGGCGGATGGGTTGGGCCAAAGCAAACTGAATGGCTATTTGGAGGATTATGCCTGTGTTATAGAGGGGCTGATTGAGCTATATCAGACCACTTTTGAGCCATATTGGTTCGAGCAGGCAGAACGCTTGGCAGACCATGTATTGGTGCATTTCGCTGACCCTGACGGTGGATTTTTTGATACCAGCGACGACCATGAGGCATTAATCGCTCGGCCACGCAATATGCAGGACAATGCCACCCCTGCCGGATCGAATTTGATGGCCTACAATCTGATCAAATTGGCAGCGTATACGGGGAAGGTCGCCTATGAAGATGCTGCTATCGGTGTTTTGAATCAAATTACTGCCGCGATGCGTGAATATCCGAGCGCTTTTGGCACGGCGTTAAGTGCCTTAAATTTACTGGTTAGTCGTCCGGTTGAAGTGGCGATTATTGGGGATCAGGCTGAAACTCAGACCCGTGAGTTTTTGGATCTCGTACAAAAATCTTATCGTCCCACTGTTGTTACGGCCTTAGCCAAGGCCGATCAAAGCGAGGAAGCCATACCTACTCTGCTGGCCCACCGTACCCGCCGAAATGGAGTGCCCACCGTCTATGTGTGCCAGAATTTTGTGTGTGATACGCCTGTAAATACGACAGAAGCATTGGAAAGGTTGTTAACTAGAACATCTTCATGAAGTCCAAATCACGTATTGCGGTATGGTCGCCCATGCCCCCCATCAAGAGTGGGGTGGCCGACTCCACTCTTGAGTTACTGATGGAACTGCGGCACTGCTATGACATTGAGGTTTTTATTGACGCAGGATACCACCCGACTTCGGAAGTCACCGCCGTTTTTCCGGTGTATTCGTACACCCTTTATGACCAGCGGTATCGAAAGCGGCGATTTAAGGTTGTGTTACATCAACTCGGCAATTCATATTTCCATTTTTATCAATACGAACCGATGAGACAGCAGCGAAATGTCATTGTGTCGCTCCACGATTTGACATGGGGAAAAACGTTATTTAATGCCTATGCCATCCGTGGCAGATATGATGATTTGCGACGGGATATCGCCTCGATGGTCACCACTGAAGAATTGATGGCCTATGATGCTGCCGAGGCTGCGCTGCATAGAGGTGATGTTGGCTTAATGCAAGCGTTTTTGGACAATCATTATCTATTGAACAACCTTATTCGATATAGCCGGGTGCAAGTCGTGCGGTTGGATATTGTGGAAGAACTGAGGCGGCTCTACCCCGATGCCAATCCGTATTTTATTCGTCATGTTCCCAAACCTTTGAAAGTAGATCAACAATCCGCACGGGCACGCCTCAGAATACACCCAGAGACTTTCATGGTGGGGGTGTTTGGGTACGTCGCTCCTAGCAAACGGGTCGAAAAAACGATTGCTGCCTTTCGTGAATTTTTGCAGGGGCATCCGAACAGCTGCTTGGTGATTGTGGGGCCATTTTATGACGAGGCATATACCCAAGACTTAAGGCAGTTGATTGCTCCTCTGGCAGAGTGCGTTACAATGACGGGTTTCGTCGAAGCTACCGAATATAATGCTTACCTTGCGGCTTGCGATGTAGTAGTGGGTTTGAGGTGGCCGTGGTCGGGGGAGCGCAGTCGTGTCGTGAATCAGGCGATAGGGGCAGGGAAACCTGTCATTATCACCGATTTGCCCAAATGGAGCGACTATCCAGCCCAATTTACGTGGCGCGTTCCCGTGAACGAGAATGAAATCCCAATGATTACGGCAGCCCTTATCCAACTGGCGAAAAGCTCTGAGTTGCTCAAATCAGCCTCTATTGCTGCATTTCAGTGGTTTGATGGGGAGCGCCGTTTTGAAAACATGGTGGCGGAATATCGTCGGGTGATAGATGGCCTCATCGCAGAGTAAAACTCAAAAAAGAACACCCTATCAGAGATAGGGCGCTCTTGAATTTGAGAATTGGAAATGGTGGTTAGTTTAGGCGTTCAACTTGCATAAACACCGTCCATTGGACATAGGTATTGCTGCCGCCATTGGCGCTGATCAGTATCGAGCCGGTATCACTATCTGGGCCGGCAGCGTTAATGATGTAGGTGTCGCCACATTCATAGGTTTGCCCGCCAGTGTAGAAGGCGATGACCTCTGTCCCTGTACCGGAACAAGAGAAGTTAAAAATCTGACGTACCAATGTCCCTGAACCGCCTTGATTGTTGATGTTGTTGGTGGAGAAGAAGACGCGATCTTCAAAGTCACCAGTGGGGTGCGACACTACATTGCTGACGCTGCCTTGCGTAAACGCGCCGTTCTGGTTGCCCATGTCCACATTCAGGAAGTAGTCACTATCCGCCGGAGCAATCTGAGCCTGCCCAGTGGGACTAGGCGTGGCCGTCACGCCGCCGGGAAGGGTCGCGCTTGGCGTGGCGGTGACACCACCGGGAAGTGTTGCGGTAGGTGTGCGGGTTGGCCCAGAGGTCGTCGGTAGTGGCGCAAAGGTAGCAACGGGGATTGCGGTGCAATTGCCACCCAGACGGGTCACCGAACCCGATACCCAACCAGTGTTGCCTCCACCATAGCTGATAAGATACCACGAGCTATCGTTATTCCGGCCCACTACGTTATAGATGGATTGAGGCGAGATGGTGACCAAGATGGGGAAATCAGTCGAGGGGCCACTGCGGACATTGACCGCTTGATTTTCGAGCGTTGCCAGCACACATTGACCGCTGGTGGGCAGTACGGGCAAACCGCCACCGCCAGAAGGTTCCTCTGTACCAGCCGGAACATTGCCGCCACTTGTAGAAGTTCCGCCGCCATAGGTCAATTGAACTTCGACCTGTGCAGGCCCAACAGCCCCACCCAAATCCACGACCAATTTTAGGCTTTCTTGGCCCGGCGCAAACATCAGGGTTGTGCCCAACAGACGCGGGTTATTCAAAGTGGCGATGGTTTCATTGGTTTGCGACAATATGGTAATCACAGGGCTGTAACCGGGGGTCAGGGATTGAACGCGCAGATTGCTGATCTCGGTTGGGTTGGTCGAGAAATCATAGACGGCAGGCAGGTCGGTGCTGGCAACTGTGCCCTGTACGGCTGCCCCGGCAGCGAGTGGAACGCCGGGTGGAAGTTGCCGTTCACCTTTGGTGAGGGTAATGGCAAATTGACCCGTCAAATTATCAGCGGCACGGACTTGGATGAAATACGTACCATCGGTGATGAGGGTGTATTCGAGGGTGGCGGTTTGTTCGAGGGCCAGATTGTCATTCACCAGCAAGACAACCGTGCGCGTGCCATCCAACAGTGCGATGCTTGGCGCGAAGCCAACACCTAGAATTTCTACTTTGGCAACATCCCCTGCCTTGCCCTCAAAAAAGAACAAGCTGCCTTCTGGCCCATTAACCTGCCCAATGAGGTTTTCACCATAGCCTAGACGCTGACCATCTTGGGCATAGGTAGTGGAGAGAGATGAATTGACGATAAGAGCCACAATGGCTAGGACGAGAAGTGTGGTCAAGCTAAATACAACATGTCGAAGTCTCTTCGGATGCAAACTCATGAGGGAATCCCTTTCGCATATACAAGTAAAGTTTACGAGACGGTAGAATCAATTTATGCGAAATTGGTTGTTTAAAGCAAGCCCCCCATTTCCTATACCGAGTGGAACAAGTTGAATTTGGTCAACGACAAAAAGCCGCTTCCTACTCAGGAAAACGGCTTATCGGCTTATGATTTCAGTTGAATTGCGTAGGTTAGGTGTAGAAATCACGTATCCATTGCGCGGCCCAATAATATGGGAAATTCGACCCGTATTGGATATGTCTATTGGTTATCATTCCTCCAAGCCGCCGCTCCGACTGCGGAAACTCAGACGAATAGGCGTTCCGGCAAAGGGGAAAGCCTCGCGGATGGAATTTTCAAGATAGCGCTCGTAAGAGAAATGCACTAATTCTGCTTCATTCACATGGAACAGAAAGGTGGGTGGGTCTACGCGCACTTGGGTGGCGTAATAAATCTTCAATTTGCGGAGGTCTTGGCTAGTCGGGGCATGACGCGCGACGGCCTCCCGCACAATACGATTGAGTTCACTGGTGGGGATGCGGCGTACTCGTTCCTCATAAACACTCATGGCTGTCTCTAGGATTTGGTGAACCCGCTGTCCGGTCAAAGCGCTGATAAACAAAATCGGCGCATAGGCCATGAAACTGAAATCCTCTTTGATTTTGTCGGTGAATTCGTAGATGGTATACGAATCTTTTTCGACAATATCCCACTTGTTCACCACAATAATCAGGCTCTTGAGTTCGTCCAAAACCATGCCCGCAATGTGAGTATCTTGCGCGGTGATACCCTCTGAGGCGTCAACCAACAATAGCGCTACATCCGCACGCTGAATGGCCTTCAGGGTACGCAGCACACTATATTGCTCAATCCCCGGCTCAATTTTGCCACGCCGCCGAATCCCCGCTGTGTCAATCAGGGTGATTCTTTGCCCATGCCATTGAATATCAGAGTCGAGTGCATCACGGGTTGTGCCTGCAATATCCGAGACGATGGCCCGTTCTTCACCCAATAATTTATTGAGCAGACTGGATTTGCCGACATTTGGTCGCCCAATAATGGCAATCTTAAGGTGGTCTTCTTCTTCCTCGCTGCCATATTCAGGAGCAGGGGGGAATAATTCAACGATACGATCCAACAGATCGCCCGTGCCGTCGCCATGTAAGGCGCTTAGGGGAATAACCTCGCCTAGACCGAGAGTGTAAAAGTCCATCGCTTCGTCAAAGGCTTTATGATGATCGGCTTTATTGGCAGCAATGACAATCGGCTTATTGGATTTTTGTAGAATTTCTGCTACTTCCTCATCCGCAGCCGTGACACCTTGCTGGGTATCGGTGACCAATACAATCACATCCGCATCTTGAATCGCTACTAAGGCTTGGGCACGAATCTGGGGGATGAACTGGACAGAATCTTCGGCCAGCGGCTCGATGGATTGCCCAGCTTTCGGATTGTAGATTTCAATCCCGCCCGTATCCACAACGGTGAAGATTACCCCATTCCAGTCGGTATCCCCTTGTAAACGATCACGGGTTGTCCCGGCAATATCGGAAATAACGGCGCGGCGCTCTCCGATGAGGCGATTAAAAAGTGTGGATTTTCCGACGTTGGGGCGTCCGACAAGGGCAACCAGTGGTTTTTTCATGGGTTAGTTTCAATATTTAATGCTTATATGTGGGAGCGATTATACCATGCGGCGTCTAGTGGGCATTGGATGGGAGATGAAAACAAAATGCCCACCGATAGATGAACAGAGGAGAGTGGTGGGCATAAGCGAAAGCACTTGATGATCAAATCGGGTGGGAGCCAGGGAGGGAACGATCATCAAGTGCCAAACTCGTATGAGGTTTTAACTCTGTACTATCTACATTATTGCAGGTAGAAATCAAAACCCCATTTAAGGATTGTCAATAAATTGTCAAGGTTTTTAATAGAACACAAGGTTTAGCGATCTGCCCCGCGTCGACTTTCCTTTAGAATGGCTTGAATTAGCGAAATAGCTTGTGCGCCAACCAGCGCCAAAATTGCTACCCACACCGCTTGTTGATTGGTGGTGACGCGATTCATCTGCTCGGTGGATGGGCCGACAATTTCAATAGTTTGCTGGCCTTGCACAAATTCAAATGGGTCTTGGCCCTGCATCGAGAGTTTGGCGGCTTCACCGGGGGAGAGTTGTTCGGGGCGATAGGGATCAGTAGTGACAACCAAGACCTCGTTCCCAGTTTCTAAGCGTTTTCGCAAGATAACGGCTTTACGGCTATTGAGGGCGTCATAGACATACATCTCTCGGACGATGGTCATGATGACAGCGACCAATGGCACTGCCAGTAACAGGCCTAAAAATCCAAATAATGCCCCAGCGACTAGTTGAGTCGCAATGACGACAGCCCCCGGCATACTCAGTGTTTGGCGGATAATGCGCGGGGTAATCACGTTGGATTCAAGCTGCTGTACGACGAGATATAAAATAATGACCAAAACGACTGGCCCGCCTGAGGCGAGTGTGAAAACTACCCCGACCAGCAGGGACACCAGCGGCCCAAAATTGGGAATGAAATTAAAAAAGCCCGCCAAAATGCCCAAGGCGAGGGCGTCATCCACTCCCAATATAAACAATCCAATAGTAGTGAAAGTTGCAACCAGCAAGGATGAAAATATTTGGGAAATTACCGCCAAACGCACACTTTTGCCTAACGATGTGATAATTTCTAAGGCACGTGGGCGATAAGCACGGGGCACGAGGGTCAATGCGCCTTCAACATAGTCGGTTGGTTCGGCAAGGAAGTAGATGGTCAAGACAAAAAGAATCAACAAATTGCCAATTATGCTTCCTACCGTACCCAAAAATGGCAAGACTTGCCCGGTGGCATTGTCGGCTTGGTCACGTATAAAGCTCGATATTTGCTCTTGTTGGAGGTTGTCGGCACCAGTTTCGATGGTCGGAAGCACGCCTGTATCTTTGGCAAACTGGTTATATTGGGTATTGGCTTCATCTAAGGCGGTGGGCAAGCGGTCTACTAGATTGCCTGCTTGTTGCACAAATGACGGGATAATCAGTATCCCAACTAAGAAAACAGCGGCTAAGGTGCTGATTACAGTGACTAAAACTGCCTGCCCGTTGGAAAGGCCGCGCTTCCGTAGAAAATTGACTGGAATAGAGAGGGCCGTTGCCAAAATTGCCCCTAAGAAGACGAGCATAATAGCACCGCGCAGAGACCATAATGCCAGCGCGAGTCCCACGAGGAAAATGATTAAGAGAATCCGATAGACGAATTCTCGTTGGTCAAAGTTTTTGGTCATCATGCTGCGGTGCTAGTCTTTCTTCAATGTTTAAAGTTGAATGCTGTCAGTCAAAATGAGGAGCAAAACGCTCAAGACCGTCACGACCAAAAATAGGCCGATAGATAGGAACATGCGCTCAACTGCATTTAGGCCAAAAATCCGACCCTCATCCACTTCCCGGCGGCTTACCGCTTTATCCTCAAAGCCACTAAAGGGGTCATCATCTTCCGCCAGTGCCTTGTATCGGAGACTATTTAAGCTGTCAAAATCCGAGTCGCGCTTGGGCTGCTGGGGTGGTCGGCTTGAAGGGCGACTTGGAGGTCTATTGCTGGGTCGGTTGCTCATACTCTGTTTCTCCTCACTACAGCATTAACATGCCCAAAGCATACAGCGCACTGGCTTGGCGGGCAAGTCAGAAATTTCTTAATGCGGGAGTTCATATAGCTCGACCATCACGCCGAAAGCGCTTTTGGGATGGATAAAACAATAGCGGATACCATCTTCATGACGGGTTTTGGGCGTATCGTTAATTAACTCAATCCCTTTTTGCTTAAGCTGCTCCATCGCGGCTTCCAGATTTTCAACTTCGAAGCACAGGTGGTGCATTCCCGGCCCACGTTTTTCCAAATAGCGTCCAATACCGCTGTCACTGTTGGTGGGTTCAAGGAGTTCAATGCGGCTGTCGCCAATCTGTAGAAAGCCAATAGTCACGTTTTCGCCGGGATTCTCTTCCCGCCCCCCCAATTCAAGGCCAAGCGCGTCGTGCCAAAAGGCGAGGGCGCTCTCCAAATCGGGGACGACAATGGCAAGGTGATTTATTTTGATAGGCATAGACTGATATATCCTTATAGGTGAATGTTGTGATGAAGTATATCGTTGCGATACACTAAGAGGGCAATTACTTTTTTCTTGGATTTGTTATCAAAATGAACCATTCATTGGATCGTGAAACCCGCAAAGCCCTTGTTCGGCTCGCTGAACAAGATGAACATGAGTACAGTGTTCCAGCGCGAATTGTGTTAGCTCTGACCTCTGGACAAGATGTAGAAAAAATCGCCCGATCTGTACGCCGTCCTCGCAAAGAAGTGCAGCAGTGGGCCGAGCGCTTTGAAGCTGAGGGCTTGGATTTGTTTGGATCGGCTCTACAAACTGTATCACCAGTGGCAAAAACACCACAGCCTCCAGATGAGGAAATATCTGAAGCGCCCGTCAACGAAGCGCTAGGGGATGAATCTGAGCCGGGTCAGCGCCGTCGGGTGAATCCCCGCCAACCGCGACCACGCAGCCCGCGTACTCCACGTCCGCCTGAAGACGAAAAAAGCTCCTCCCACCGTCCCCCCAAACAGCAAGGAGGACGCCCAGACCGTCGAAGCACTGCTCGTCATCCACGTGAGGTGACGCCCCCGGAATCCCCGCTTATCTCCATAGATGAGGCGGTTGCCGAGGGTTTGGAATTCCTATTGACTGGGGATGCCGAAGATGTGGGAGTGGAAATCGCCCCGACACCGCGTGTGGTGGTCGCCCATATCGAACCTAGACATCCGCCTGTTGCTGAACCAGCGGCTGTTCATCCACCTAGCACGACTGAACCCATTAGCATCAGCGCATTGGCAGCCGCCTATGACGTAGACATGGCCCATGCACGGCATATCAGCACCCTCAGCCGAGAATTGTTCGACATCACCGCCAGCATCCACCGCCTGCCCCATCATTATCGGGATTTACTTCATGCAGCGGCGTTGCTGCACAACATAACTTTTACCAGCGACCCCATCGAACATCATCTCAGTGGACGAGATCTGATTCTGCAATATGAGTTAAAAGACATAAGCAGCGAAGAACGCCAGATTATTGCGGTGATGACGGGGCTGCACCGTACTCTACCTCGCGTGCATCAGTTCCCTACGGCGGTCAAACTGCCCAAGCATATCGTAGGTCATGCCGAGACGTTGGCGGCCTTGCTGCGGATGGGAATTGGCCTTGATTTTAGCCATACCCAGACCAGTACCATTCAACATTGGCGCTCCACTCCCGGTACGCTTGTTTTAGAGGTCAGTGGGCGTGAAGCAGCCGTAGATGTGGTGCGAGCCGAACAAAAAAGTGATCTGTGGAATCGGCTGTTTAAAGAGGCGGAGATCCGATTTATTACCGCCGAACAAGGTGTCTTAAAAACCTCGGATACCCCGGAACTATGGCCCAATTTGGAAGCGTTGGCCTCGGCGGTGGAAGTGAGCAATGCTCTACGGGTGCATTATGCGCGGCGCTTTGAATATCTCGCGGGTCGGTTTCGTAATGGCGAAGTAGGCATGTTAACGCCCATGTGGGTGGAGTTTCAACGCTTGATCGGGGTATGGGAATGGCTTATTCCCGGAACGAAGCCTAGTCGAATTGAGGACGGCACGAGTCATGCGTTGGCGGAGGCGATTAAGAGTGCCCTCCACAGGGCGGCCCTTTTTGACCGAAGTACCAGCCTGTTGGACGAGACTGACCCCGATCACGACGACCCGGAGGCAATCGCGCAGTTGACGGCGATCTGTGAGGGTTACAAGGCCCATGCCAACGAATCAGCCCAGCAACTCCTAGCCCTGCTGCGGAGCCGTCCCTATTCGCAATGGCTGGCCGCCGCCCAAACCAAATTGGTGTATCAAAAAGATGACCCTGCGCCCTACAGCGGCATGATTGCGACGCGCGTTTGGGCCTATCTTGGTGCCGCCCGTCAAGTGATTGACCGTGTGACACGGGCGGGCTGGAATGCGAATTTGGAAATCCTGCTCTCCATTGACGTGATGCACAGTTTTGAAGTGGTACTGCGCCGTCTGGTTGATTCGCTGATATGCAGTGGAAGCCTGCTGGGGCCGGAATTGGAGCAGGTATTGGAAGTGGTTGAACCATTATTGGATTATCTTCATGCGTGGCAGCGGATGGAATTTGCGGCGGCCCGCACGATGCAGGATTGGGAGCAGGCCAAAGCTGATCCTACCCAAACAGGAACTTTACACGTTTTGGCGATAGAGGCTCTTGCCACAATGCTGCGCGAACGGGCTGATGCCATGCGCTGGAATCTGCCAGAGATTTGGGCACCGCTGGATTCGCCCGTATTCCGCCGGATATTGGCCTTAACGGTGGCACAGCCCTGATAAACTATCCCCACCCCTCCCTAATGCTTTGGGGAGGGGAAAATCTCTATTTACTCCGCCAGCGCATAAGTGTAACCCCGTCATTTTCAATCAGATTCGGGAATGGGAACGGAATTATCGCGCCGATGGTGAAAACCAGTAGGTTATCTAAAAAAGCGAACAGCGCCAGCAGCCGCACAAAATCACCTGCCGCTGACCAGACGAGAAGCAGAATCGCGGTGGCTATGACTAAGATTGCTAGACTGATTTTTGGGCCACCCAATGCCCGTCGGATGTGTATTTGGGGAGGCAAATCGGGTTCATCGGAGGGGTAGAGCGATGCTCCTAGCACTAAATAGAGCCGCACCCCAAGCATGGGGTAGCCCGCTTTTCTAGCGGCAGACGCATGGCCCATTTGATGGATGATTTCAAAGGCCCAATGCAGCAGCATGGTGAGAAAACCAGCGACTACAGCCGCAATCAGTGATAAATCCGTAAAGACAAGGCCGGCCATCGTGAACAAGACCCATAAAACCAGCGATCCAAGGATGGCGGAGGGAGTGGCGCATATTTTGAGACCATTGACGGTAAACAGTTGGAACTCACGCGCGGCGAGGTTCACAAATGATGCCTTTCACGTAAGGTGCTTAATAGTGCCTGCAAGCCAATTTGCAGCGTCTCGAATGTTTCATTGTAACGCCCATGCACATAAGGGTCGGCGACTTCACGGTAGGGTAAATGAGGGGCGTAATCTAGCAATAGGGAGACTTTAGCTCTGGCGTCCGGCGGTTGGATTAACTCAATAGTCTCCATATTTTCGTTATCCATCGCCAAGATATAGTCGAATTTTGAGAAATCTTCGAGGGCAAGACGGCGCGAAATCCCGTTATAGGGAATACCATGCTCGGTTAAAATGGCGAGAGTGTTGGGGTGGGCCGTTTTTCCGCCGCTGGAATGGGTTCCGGCAGAATCGGTCTCAATCCGATCCGTCAGCCCATTTTGTTCCAGCATATAATGGAAAAGGCCCTCTGCCATCGTTGAGCGGCAGATATTGGCGTAACATACAAATAGAACTCTAATCAATTCCAATTCCTTTTTAACACCATCCCGATAAACAATTTGGAGTATATAGCGAGAGGCTCGTTTGAGCGACCCCCCATATACTCCAATGGTGTTTATGAGGACTGAAATTGTTGAGGACTAGGCCAGTCGGGGGCGCTGCACGCCGGTGTCAAAATTTGCACCGCCATATTCACTGCGCGGTTTAGCCAGCAGTTTGGCAAGGGCCAAGCCAAACACGAAACCGCCGATATGTGCCCAAACCGCAACGCCGCCGACTTCCTCATCTACGCCCAATGACGCAAGCCCTTGAAACAGTTGCAGGACAAACCAAAGACCCAACACGAAAATGGCCGGAACCAACGTTACCGAAGCGGCACGACCAACTGGAACAATCGTTTGTACTTTACTCTGTGGGTAGAGGATGAGATACGCACCCAATGCCGCTGCAATCGCGCCACTGGCCCCTACCGTTGGGATTGTGGAATTCGGGTCGAACACAATATGGGTAATGGCCGCTGCAACCCCGCCCGCCAGATAAAAGAACAAGTATCGGATGTGACCGAGGGCATCCTCGACGTTATCGCCAAAAATCCACAGATACAACATGTTACCAGCGATATGGGCGAGACCCGCGTGCATAAACATACTCGTCAGAAAATCGAACGCATCGCCAAGCCCGACGCCATTGGTGACATTGTTTGGAATCAAGGCGTATTCGCGGAAAAACTGTTCGTTTTCTAGCCCGACGGTGAGTTCAAGCAAAAACATGAGGATATTTAGGACAATCAACACATAATTGACAATCGGAAAACTGCGTGTGGGGAGTTGATCCCGAAGTGGAAACATCGCGTCGCTCCTTACGCTGTGCAGTGGATGTTTACGAGAACAGCATAGAGAAATCTGTAGGCTTTGCAAACCGTTAGATGGCTACTCTTGACATAGGCCAGATGACCGATTTTTATCCTATTCCACCGGACGCTCGTCAAAAAAATAGAGCTTATTTTGCTGGATGCTGGCCCGTAGGCGTTGATAGTTTTCCTCTCTGACGGCAATCGGCACTAGCACAATTAATTCGAGCAGCGGCCCAAAATGGCGAGGTGGAACACGCAGTGGCATAAATTCGAGCAGGCCAAATTCGGGGTGATGGATGGAGGTAAAGGGTCGGGTGGGTGTGCCATCGGGGTTGCTCAATTCAATTTGGGGGTCATTCGAGGATAAATCCCAAAGGCGGTCAAAAGCGGCGAAATGTTTCATCGCTTGGATAATCTGCCGATAGCGAGCAGTGGCGATGTAGCGAAAGGTACGGGCGCGGAAAAATTGTAGAGAAAGGCGCACATCCCGCCGCCATTTGGATTCGCCGCCGATATAGGTCATGTAATCAAATTCGGGGTCAAACAGCACACGCAGCAAATTGGGGCCAAGTTCACCCTCATTCAAATGACGGAGTTTTTCGGGGGTGTAGCCATACAGAGTCTGGTTATAGCTGTTAAAAGCTACGTAATCCCCCAAGATGCTGCGGGCGGTCATGGGGTAGGGGAATTGGCGCAGGAATAATTCGAGGGCCGCGCGATTGTGGGTGTGGGGTTTTTGGGTATTAGGGTAAACAAACCCCGCGATGGTATAAAATTCGGCTATTTCGGACTCGTTTAGCTGGAAAGCAGCCGCTAACGAGTCAAGCAGCCTTCGCAAATCAATCACATCACCTTGTTCAATTTTGGAGACTTGGCGAGTAGAGAGATTGGCACGGCGGGCGAGTTCGGCCTGTGTCCATTGGCGCAGCACCCCCTGTTCATCAAAAAAGGTGCGTTGGTGACGTAAGGCACTAATGAATAATCCAAATTCACGGTTGCCCATCGGTTATTCTCCCACAGAATGACCAAAATCGGTCACGACATTACCCTAAAGTGGCTGATATTGCTATGGGCGGATGGTGAATCCATCGGTAGGATAGAGACAGCAAGCGAGAACGATGAGGAGGTCACGCATTGACAACTGTTTTGCAGACTGACCAATTGGGCCGCAGATTTGATAAATTTTGGGCAGTGGATGACTTAAATATCGGCGTGGAAACAGGAGAGGTGTTTGGTCTGTTGGGGCCAAACGGCGCGGGCAAAAGCACGACCATCAAAATGCTGACCACACTTTTGTCCCCGTCTACCGGAACGGCGACCATTGCAGGCCACGATATTAAACGTCAACCTGCAATGGTACGGCGAGTAGTTGGGTATGTGCCCCAGATTTTGTCGGCAGACGGTAACATGACGGGCTATGAAAATCTGCTCATTTTTGCCAAGTTGTATGATGTACCGCGCCGTGAATTAAAAGCCCGTTTGACCGAGGCGCTTGAATTTATGGGATTAGGCGAGGCCACCCATAAAATTGTACGGAATTATTCAGGTGGCATGGTGCGACGGTTGGAAATTGCCCAATCCATGCTCCACCGTCCACGACTGTTATTTTTGGATGAGCCGACTGTAGGGCTAGACCCCGTAGCGCGTAAGGCTGTCTGGGGGCACATTCAGGAACTAAAAACCCAATTTGGCATGACGATTTTGCTCACAACACATTATATGGAAGAAGCCGACGTGTTATGTAATCGGATTGCGATTATGCACCGGGGGCGGGTGGTGGCTTGTGATACCCCCGCCACGCTCAAATCGTCGGTGGAAGGCAAACAAGCCAAATCGGGCGAAAATGTCAATCTGGACGATGTTTTTGCCTATTATACAGGGGATCAATTTGTAGAGAATGGGAGTAGTACCTACCGTGACATCGCAAGAACACGACGCACGGCCCGCCGTCTCGGTTGAAAAGGGCTTGGAATTACAGTGGGCAAAAGCTGTTGGGAATTTCATCTATAAGGCGCTGGTGGTCGCGGAGATGGAAGCGCGAAAAGTGCGCCGTGACCCCATCGAACTAATCATGCGCTCGGCTGGCCCGGTTTTCTGGCTATTGGTATTTGGACAAGTGTTGAATCGAGCGCGGGTCATCCCAACAGGCAATTTGAGCTATCTGGATTATATGACCCCCGGTATCTTGGCACAGGGGATGCTGTTCACGGCTATCTTTTATGGGATTGCTACCATCTGGGAACGTGATTTGGGGATACTGCATAAATTTTTGGCAAGCCCCGTTCCCCGTGCGGCATTGGTGGCAGGCAAGGCGCTTTCGGCGGGAGTACGCGCTATTCCGCAGGCGTTGGCGATTGGTCTGTTAGGGGTGTTGGTGGGCGTGCATATCAACCCCAATCCGCTGGCATTGTTGGGGGCGCTGTTGACGATTGTTCTGAGTTCGGCCCTGTTTGCAATGTTTTCACTTATCATCGCCTGTATCGTGAAGCGGGGCGAACGGTTGGTGGGGATTAATCAGGTCATCATTATGCCGCTGTTTTTTGCCAGCAATGCTATTTATCCGATTAGCATTATGCCAGAATGGTTAAAGGTGCTATCTCATATCAACCCACTGACCTATACGGTAGATGCGTTGCGGGCGATGATGGTGGAAGGGGGTCACAGCCAATTTGGGGTCGGCTGGGATATACTGATTCTGGCAGGCATCACGGTGTTTTTTAACCTTATCGCCAGCCGCTTATATCAACGCATTCTCACTTAGGATAGGCCCCGCTTGGACAAGGTTACGACCTGCTTGAGCGAGTAAGCCGATCAGCGACCAGTAGTAGCGCAATAATCTCAAAATAATCTACAGACAGCCGATTGAACTCGGCATTTTTTGTCGTATTATTAGCTCTGGTATTCAAGCATAAGAGGTTATGTTATCTATGAAACCACCACCCATGCCTGTTCGCTATTCAACAGCCTTGCGTCCGCCGCGCCGAACGGCTTCGCCTTTGCGAACGTGTTTATCGTGTGGGGCAGGTGTGATTGTTTTAATGGTGGTGATGAGTTGTCTATGCGTTGTTGCGAGTTTTGGGTTTTATTTTGCCGACCCACCCGAACAAACCAATATTTTGATCTTGGGCGGGGATGCACGGCCCGGCACGAATGAGGAAAAGATCGCACGAACGGACAGTATCATCATTATGAGCATAGACCCGGATGGCAACCAAGTGAGTATGCTGTCTGTCCCGCGTGGGATGTATGTTGAATCGCCTAATTACGGCCTAATCATGGCAAATACGGTGGTACGGAATGCGGAAGTTTATGCGCCGGGGACGGGCGAAGATGAAATCGTCAACACATTGGAAGTTACTTTTAATGTGGACATTGACCATACTGTGCGGATTAGCTTTGAGGGGTTTGTGGAATTAGTAGATGCGGTGGGGGGTATCGAAATTGATGTGCCCAAACGCATCGTAGACCGACAATATCCCACCCATGACGGCGGAACGATTGAAGTAGTATTTGAGCCGGGCGAACAAACAATGGATGGGGAGCGAGCGCTGCAATATGCCCGGACACGCCATCAAGATGACGATTATGGACGGGCGGCACGTCAGCAGCAGGTTATGGAAGCCCTGATGAAAAAATTGGCAAATCCCCTACATTGGTCGAAGGCGTGGGAAGTCATTGACAAACATTATGAAACTGACTTGACGGCTGGAGAAGCGTTTCGACTGGCCCCCGCATTGGTATTGTATGGACGCGGCGATAGTTTGCAGCAATTGGTGATTAATACCGACTACATGATAGTGGTAGACGGTACTTTACGCCCGAATATGGATAAATTAGAGGCGTGGATTGATGAGCATTTACGGTAGGCCTCTCATGAAAAGGCGCGATTTTCTTAAGTCGCTGGTCGGGTTGACGGCAAGCTATCCATTTTTGCGGCGATTTAATCCCCTTTTTGCCCAGAGTGAAGTCGCACAGAGGTTTTTTATTCCACCCACCACCCTTCATGTCACCGAAAACAGCGCTATGATATATTTTCGCTTGTCGTCCTATACCGGCGAGGCAGAAGTGATTATCAGCCAGTCGGGGATAGAAGTTCAGCGGATTCCGGTGGATGCAACACAGCAATTGCGCCAATTGGTCACCATTGAAAACCTCGAAAAATCCACTTCCTATCAAGCTGAGGTGTTGGTTGACGGGCACTCACCCTCGCTGTTAGGGCAAGAGGAAGCATGGGGGCCAATTTCATTTCGTACCCAGCCGTATGAATGGCCTATCCGATTTGCGGCATTGGGAGACAGCGGCTTTGGAGATAGCGTAACATGGCAGTTGGCGGAGCATATCGCCCAAGAGAATATAGATTTTTTCATCCATCTGGGAGATGTGGTTTATAACAGTGATGAAAACGATCATGATTTATGGCTGAATTGGGCACAGAAATATTATGGGCCGTTCCGTGAAGTACTGCGCCAAGTGCCCCATTATGTCGCGGTGGGCAATCATGACCGTGAAGGCACCACCCTTTTGGATGGGCAGTCGTTTATCTATTGGGCTTTTCCCCCTTATAACCCAGATGAGGCATTTGAAGGGCGGCGGCAGTGGTCATCGTTTGTAGTCAATGATGTGCAGTTTCTCTCGTTGGATTCGCAGGTGTTTTATACCGACCCCGGACGGGTCGAACAAAATCAATGGCTGGATGAGCGCCTTGCCAATACAGATTTCCGTACCACCATTCCTTTTTTCCATATCCCGCTATGGACATCAAGTTCCGTACACCAAGAGGATGGACTACCCGTTGAAGGCGATTGGTACAGGCGATTTTCGAATGCTGCCGATCAAATTGGGGTGGTCATTGCGGCTCATGCCCATCTGTATGAACGGCTGTTTTTGGATGGTGTTCACTACGTCACTTCTGGGGGGGGATCGCAATCAATTTATGCCATTGGGGAGAAGGTAGCATGGAGTCAAAAGGCCGTGTCACTGGCGCATTATCTTCTAGTCGAAATCCACCAAGATAAGATTGTTGTGATGGCCCGCGATGTCAACAATATACTGATTGATGAGGCTGAATGGGAAATTTAGACGGTTGAAATTTGAAGTCTAAAAATAAGCAATTTATTCGGTCAGAAAACTTTGGATGGGCAAATCGTTTATTTATGTCGGGGGTTCTTTAAGGGTGGGGAGATTAAGCTAATTTTACTAAAGGGTGGGGTTCAGTCTTGATAACACCCCTTTGTAGAATTACACTGGCCTGAATTTTCTCCGTTTAACATCCATCGAGCAATTTGCTTTTTAGTCTGTTCATCAGGAGTCGAAATGACGAATAAGAAAAAAGTCCGTGTAGCGATTATCGGCGTAGGGAACTGCGCGAATTCGCTGGTACAGGGCGTCCATTATTATCGCAATGCCGCTGAGGATGAAAAAATTCCCGGTTTGATGCACGTCAATTTGGGCGGCTATCATGTGCGGGATATTGAATTTAGTGCGGCGATTGATATTGATGTCGAAAAAGTCGGCAAAGATTTAAGTGAAGCGATTTGGTCTGGTCAAAACAACACCATTAAATTCACCGATGTACCACATCTTAATGTGCCAGTCGCACGGGGGATGACCCATGATGGTCTCGGCACGTATCTAGCACGTAAAATCACCAAAGCGCCCGGTTCTACCGCCGACATTGTGCAGATTTTGAAAGATACTAAGACCGATGTGGTCGTCAATTATTTGCCCGTCGGTAGCGAACAGGCGACCAAGTGGTATGTAGAGCAAATTCTGAATGCGGGCTGCGCGTTTGTGAATGCGATTCCCGTGTTTATTGCGCGTGAACCCTATTGGCAGCGTCGTTTTGCCCAACATAACTTGCCATTGATTGGTGACGACATCAAGAGCCAAGTGGGGGCGACGATTGTTCATCGTGTGCTGACCAACCTGTTCAATGATCGCGGTGTGCGCCTGCTGCGTACCAGCCAATTGAACGTGGGCGGTAACATGGACTTCTATAACATGCTGGATCGTGAACGTCTGGAAAGCAAGAAGATTTCCAAGACCAACAGCGTCACCAGCCAATTGCCTTATCAGATGTCCCCAGACGATGTGTATATCGGGCCAAGCGACTATGTGCCATGGCTGACTGACCGCAAATGGGCACACATCCGCTTGGAAGGGCAGTCCTTTGGCGATGTGCCATTGAATATCGAATTGAAATTGGAAGTGTGGGACAGCCCCAACAGTGCCGGGATTATCATTGACGCGGTACGCTGTGCCAAACTCGGCTTGGATCGTGGCCTGAGCGGGACATTGGAAGGGCCTGCCAGCTATTTCATGAAGTCCCCACCCGTGCAGCACCCCGACGATATTGCCCGCAATAACACCGAACTCTATATTGCTGGGGAATACAATCAGGTCGTCAAACCTGCCGACGATGCCGTGATTCCAATGCCAGAACCCACTAAGAAAGCCACGCAAAACAAGTAATAGCTTTTTGCCGCCTATGACAGGGGTAGGGCTAACCTACCCTTGTTTATTTTACAGGGTCATAAAAAGGACTTTGTGCGGTCTGTGAAACGGGATGCACTTGTCAAGTGCCAGCACATTTAACCTTTTTTTAAACTTCATTTCCCCAAAGTCTCACGTACCATCGCCGATACCCGTTCCCGAATTTTAGACTCAATCTCGGCTGGGGTGGGGGCTTGCTGATAGATATGCACGCCGGACGGATGGCATAGACCGCAATTTTCACAATAACGCTCGTCGTCACCGGGGCGAGATAGACCCAATTGTTTCCGCAAATCCAATAATTTCTGTACTTGTTCGGGAGGCAGGGCAGGGCCGCCGCCGAGTTGATGCACCATGTACAGGATTTTGGCGGTATGCTCCAATGTTTCGAGGCGCATATAGGCTGTCCAGACATCCGGCCCGACGGTCAGTGAACCATGATAAGCCAACATAATGGCGTCGTGCATGACAATCAATTGGCTGATGGCGTCGCGGTTTTCGGCGCTGGATGGGGTGGAATAGGGGGTGGTGGGGACAAGGCCCAAGACGACAATCGCTTCGGGGATGGTACACTGCTGAAAACTGATGCCAGCGATGCTCATGGCAATGGCGGTAGGGGGGTGGGCATGGACAACCCCCATGACATCGGGCCGCTGTTTGAAGGCTTCAAGGTGCATCAGAATCTCGGAGGTTGGCTTTAGATCACGGTTGGCGGCTGTGGCGGGGCCGACTTTTTTCCCCTCCATATCCACGACAATCAATTCATCGGGTTTCATAAAGCCCTTCGCCAAGCCGGAAGGGGTTGCTAGAATGCGGTCATGGTCGAGACGGGCAGAGATATTGCCGGAAGTGGCATCAATGTATTGGAAGCGGTGCATTAATTCACCGATGTGACAGATTTGTTCACGCAGACGGCGTTCGGTGTTGAGGGAGTAGGGCATTTTTCACTCTACGGTTTAGTTTGAGCAATTAGAGCCTTAAGCAGCAGATTTTAGGTGTATTATGTCATAAATGTTGTCTTATGAACTCAGGGAAAACTTTATGGGAACCAAATTTCGATTTTTGGAATTAGCTAATAGATTGACGGGATTTTCAACTCCGATTTTTGGAGTATCTTGGAATCCCTCTACGCTTGATGTGCAGATTGCTACCCAACTAATGACCTTTTTGGAAGATAGACGAGTTCTTTACGTGCCTTATGACCGTGAAGACATAGAATTCGCTTCTCGTTCTATTTTGGAAATTAGGGAACGCCTCTCATCTGATTTAGAAAAACTCGATAGGACTTCCGATTTAGGTCAGTCTATTGCTGCAATGAGGGCAGCTTGTAGGAAGTTCCTTGATAAAACCCAACATATTGATATCCGAGATATGAAATATTCTATCCGTCATCCATCAAGATGGGACGAACCAGATATCCGAGATTTTTTTGCCGCACTAGGAGGCCTGAGAGCCACCTTTGGTATCCACATTGCTCAATTGGCTATGAAATATGGTATCGATGTCGAACCTCAACTTGTCGAGATATTTCCTGCCACGAGCGATGATGAAAATGAGCAAAGGTAGCGGAACCCTGCTACTTGTTGGAAGAATTTGGTAACAACGGTTTCTCCGTAACCAGATCAATTCCCAGCATTTCGCTGGTAGATTTAGCTTGTTCACTGATACGCTTGGCTACTTCCCAAACAATTTCCATCGCTATGGTTAAAGGGACAGTTTCTACCTTACCAAGTTTATCAGTGGCAAGTTTTTCTGCTAAACGGGTATAAATTAGAGCATATTCACCAAAGTGGTCACGCGGATTATTGGTTTTCTTGATTTCTAATTCGCCACGTAGTTGTGCCGTGGTTCTATTCCAAAGGCCAATGTATAGCTTTTCGGTGGCTTGGGCATACATTGTTGGTGAGGCGTCTAAAACAGCTATTTTGAGAGCCTCTACAAAGTTTCTCCGGGTTACAATTCCTTGAATTCGAGCTTCAATCCAACCTTCGGATTTACCTCGCATTTGGTATAAACCAATTGCTCGATCATATGACCGAAAAATCCCCATTTCAGGGTCTTCCGTCTCTTGTAACCTTTCCGCACCAATGTGGGCGAGCCACAATTTCATAGGTTCAGCCTTTGGAGAAGGTATTGATTGAATGAGGCGCAATGCCTCTTCAGTGTTCACCACATCAGTTTCGCGCATCTTGCCATCTGTAGCCAGCATCTTCAACCTCTTACAATTTGTAAGAGTTTCATTTCCTTCTTTTACGAGCCGATTTTTCAAAACATGATAGTAATTTCTGGCCTGTTTTAAATCTGCATCAAGTAGTTCAGCGACCAAATCAATTATGCTGTAGTACCATTCGTCCTCATACCACTCACGTCTAATTCGGCTACCATTTATATGTTGATCAGAAACGGGCAAATTTGTATTCATCTTTAAGTGCCTCAACTGTCTGCAAATTTCAGTAGGTTGGACTCAGTATATCACTGACCGCTTAACTAAAGCAATATCTCCAACTGGAAAAAATGTCCTAAATCTGGTATAATTTGAAGTATGCGTTTACCCGCTTCTGGCGGGCATTTTGTCGTATTGAGGGGCTTTTTCCCAACCAGCCTCCGATGAGGAACTTTCATAATGGATGTTAACATGCTCCGGCCTGCCAAGCCTGTCAAGATTGACGAGGAAATGCGTGGGGCCTATCTGGATTATGCGATGAGCGTAATCGTCGCCCGCGCCCTGCCAGATGCCCGTGATGGCCTCAAGCCCGTTCACCGTCGAATCTTATTTGCGATGCACGAAATGGGCGTCCGTCCCGGCACTCCGTATCGTAAAAGTGCCCGTATCGTAGGGGAGGTCTTGGGTAAATTTCACCCACACGGCGATAGCTCCGTTTATGATGCAATGGCGCGTATGGCGCAAGATTTTTCACTGCGTTATCTGCTGGTGGATGGTCAGGGCAATTTTGGGTCGGTAGACGGCGACCCGCCCGCCGCTATGCGTTATACCGAAGCCCGCATGTCGCGTATGGCGGAAGAACTGCTGGCGGATATTGAAGCCGAGACGGTGGATTATACGCCGAATTTCGATGGCTCGATTGATGAACCGATTGTCTTGCCCGCCCGTTTGCCGAATTTACTGCTCAATGGCAGCAGCGGGATCGCGGTGGGCATGGCGACCAACATCCCCCCACACAATCTACGTGAAATCGGCGGGGCGATTGATTATCTGCTGAATCTGATGATTAATTTCGAGGGTGAGGCCCTTGAAGAAGCCGTGATAGATGTCACGGTGGATGATTTAATGTACTTTGTCAAAGGGCCAGATTTTCCCACTGGGGCGATTATGGGGGGTGATGAACTCAAAGAAGCCTATGCCACCGGAAAAGGCCGCATTATCGTCCGGGCGCGGGCCGAAATTGAAGAATTTGGCAACGAACGCCACCGGATTGTGATTACCGAAATCCCCTATCAGGTCAACAAATCTGCCACGTTGGAACGTATCGCTGCCTTAGCCAATGAGGGGCGTTTGGAAGCCGTCGCTACCCTGCGTGACGAATCAGATCGTAAGGGGATGCGGATTGTGATTGAACTGCGGCGTGGGGCACAACCCTTTACGGTTCTCAATCAGCTTTACAAATATACCCAATTGCAGACGACGTTTGGCGTGCAGTTGTTAGCGCTGGTTAATCAAGAACCGCGTTTGTTGAGTCTGAAGCGGTTGTTGATGATCTGGATTGGGCATCGGCAGGAAGTGATTGAACGCCGCAGTCGCTATGAACTGGCAAAGGCGCAGGCGCGTGGGCATATTTTGGAAGGACTGCTCAAGGCGCTGGCGAGTATTGATGACATTATCAACACCATTCGTCAGGCCGATTCAGCCGAGGCCGCCCGCGAAGAATTGATGATTTTGTTTGACCTGAGCGAACTTCAGGCACAGGCCATTTTGGATTTGCAACTGCGCCGCTTGGCCTCATTGGAACGGATGAAGATTGAGGCCGAATATCAGGAAGTGCTTGACCGCATCAATTATCTGGAAGATTTGTTGGCCCATCCGCGCAAGGTGTTGGCGCTTATCCGCGATGACTTGAACGAACTCGCAGCGAAATATGGGGACGCACGACGCACCAGTTATGACCCATCGCTATCCCTAGCTTTTGATGAAAGCGATTTGGTGCGCGACGAAGAAGTGCTGATTAGTCTAACGCAGCGCGGCTATATCAAACGCACCCCAGCCAGCATTTATCGCCAGCAAAAACGCGGCGGTAAAGGCAGCACGGGCATGGGCACACGCGATGAGGACGTAGTAGAGCATTTGTTGAGCGCGGGGTCACTTGATCATCTGCTATTTTTCACCACACAGGGTCGGGTCTATAGCTTGCGGACGTTTAATCTGCCGGAATATGACCGGGCAGGCAAGGGCACATTGGTCGAAAGCATTTTGCCGCTGAATCCGCTAGAACGAGTGACGGCAACGGTGGCAGTCCCGACATTTGAGGATGTGGACGGCTATTTCATCATGTGTACGGAGCAGGGCCGCATTAAACGGGTGACGATGGATGAATTTGCCAGCGTGCGTCCCTCCGGTTTGATGGCGATGACACTGGATGATGGCGATACACTGGGTTGGGTGCGTATGACCAGCGGCGATGATGATATTATCCTCGTGTCGCGGCTTGGGCAGGGCATTCGTTTCCATGAGACCGATGTCCGCACGATGGGTCGCACAGCAGCAGGTGTGAATGCCATGCGATTGACAGATGATGACCAAATCGCGGCGCTGGATGTTATCACCCCCGAACAGGCCGACGCTGATCTGTTGATTGTGACAGAACGCGGCTATGGCAAGCGTACTCAGGTGGATGAATTTCGCCAGCAGGGGCGCTATGGTCAAGGGGTGCGGGCGATTTCCAATGACCTCAGCAAGACGGGCCGGATCGTTGGGGCGGGGGTTGTGGAAGATGAAAATTCGTATGATCTGACCGTGATTACCCGCAACGGCATTGCGCTGCGTACACCCGTGAATGAAATTAGCACTTACGGGCGCACGGCTCAAGGCGTTAAAATCATTCACATTGACCCGGATGATACGGTTGTCAGTATCGCATTGGTGAACAGTGGTGCGCCTAGTGCCACAGCGGAACAAAACCACAGCAGCAACGGCTATGTGCCCCCTAATGAAGATGAATCTGGCGAGATTGAGCCACCTAGCGATGGTGATTTTTAACTGAGGAGTGATGTGTGAGTTCACAATGGACGGTGGGGGAGAATGAATCTACCCCCGAAGAAATAGATGCACCGCCGTTAGCCCGCCCCAAAATTATGCGGCGGCAAGGGGTGATGCGCGAAATTACCGAAACCTTGCTGCTGGTGATTGCGATTTATGCGCTGGTTAATCTGAGTACGGCACGGTTTGTGGTGGAAGGGCGCAGCATGGAACCCAATTTCCACTCCGATGAGTTTGTGATTGTATCGCGTTTGGCCTATATCATCGGCGAACCGGAACGCGGGGATGTGATTGTGTTTCATTATGATGTCGAAAACAAACGCGACTTCATTAAGCGCATTATTGGCCTGCCCGGTGAGCACGTCCAGATGAAAAATGGCTTGGTGTATATCAATGGTGAACCCATTGATGAGCCATATGTCCAAGCCCTATGCCGTTCGGCGACCTGTCGAGATCGGGAATGGTTTTTGGGCGAAGATGAATTTTTCGTGCTAGGGGATAATCGTAATTCCAGCCAAGACAGCCATGATTTTGGGGCGATTAAACGCAGCCAGATTGTGGGCCGGGCATGGGTGCGCTATTGGCCGCCGGAAGATTGGACGATTATTTCACATCACGATTATGGCCCACCCCCGATTGTACCGACGGCTACACCGACCAATACACCCGACCCGACTATTCCAACGCCAACAGTCTATCCAGACTATTATCCGGGTTCGATGTAAGGAGTGGCTGAATATACAGCCTATTAGAACACGGGGCTAAAGCCGCCGTGCTGAATCTAGACCAATCAACATGAAATTCACTGTAAATTCACCAAGTGTCTCGTCGCCCAAATGACGCGGCACTTATTCTTTGTTCCAGCGACGGCGAACAGGCCCTGCACTTTCATAGACAGTGGAGAAGGCGCTTTCTACACTCAACTCGAACAAGATGTAGTGCGGTTTCGGTTGATAGCCGACACGACCGACGGATGCCCAGATGTCGGTCTCATCTTTGCCGATAAGTCGCGCCCGCCCCGTGACATAAAATTCCCCGCCGCCACCCTCCTGATTTTCCACTGCACAATGTAGTTGGTAGCGGCTATCGCGTTGCAAATCCTTACCCTTTGGGGAAGTCGGCTCCATATAGAGCATTAAACGGCCTTCGCCTATGATCGGCGTTACTGGATGGACACGTGGTGAGCCATCGGCACGGACGGTTGCCAAATATGCGACTCCACTGCCCAAGCGCTTTTCCCCAAATTCGGCTAATGCGGGTGCGGCTGATGCAAATTCATGCCAACTCATCTTCATCTCCCTTTGCTTAAATGCACCGATCCATAGCACATTCATCTTATCATTGGAGGCAGGATTATCTATCCGATTGCAGGACAAATACGTTGCCACTGTTATCCTTAAACACGGCTTCTGTCATCCCATAAGGGCGATCAGTGGGTGGTATGATAAATTCCACACCTTTGGCTTTCAGATGCTCGTAGGTTGCGCGGCAGTCATCTGTTTTCCACACGCCAGCCCCTAGCTTGCCCTCTTCAACCAACTTAGTCAACGCCGTAACATCTTCCTCGTTGAGTGGGCCGCCGGGTTTGAGTGCTAACAGGCCAAATTGCAGATCGGGTTGATCTTTTAGGCCAACACTCAGCCAGCGGAAGTCGCCATTGGTAACATCGGCACGAATTTCGAAGCCGAGGGTTTCGGTAAAAAAGCGCAGGGCTTCATTCTGGTCTTTGACGTAGATATGGGTGGCGACAAGGTTTTTTAACATACGCATCTCCTAAATGTGAATGATGCCTAAAGTGTAAAACGTTTGTGCTGATTTTGCTTCTCGAAAATTGCGCGTTTTTAGGGATCAGGGCTGATGCCGTGTATCAAGCACACACATAGGGGAATGTGGGGCGGCTGAGAGGGTTTTGTGGCGTTTTTGCGGTACTCGCTTGGCGATAAACCGGTGGTTTTGCGAAAGAGGGTGCTGAACGATCCGAGGCTTTCGAAACCTACTTCTAGGCAAATTTCAGTGACGGAAAGATCGCTTGAGCGAAGCAGTTCTTTGGCCCGATTGATTCGCCGTTGAATGAGATATTGATGGGGTGTTTGTTTATAGACCCGACAAAACAACCGAATGAAATGATAGGGGGAAAGTGCCACTTCCCGACTAACATATTGAATCGTGATCGCGCTGGCGTAGTTGGAATCCAGATAGGCCCGTGCCATACGAAGCCGTTCGTCATGAGGTATGTATCCAATAGCTGCCATCTATTTTATTTATCCCGCGCGATTTTTAGAACGCCTGTGCGTATATTATATCATTTCTGCCGCATATAGCCAAAAAACTTTTGGACAAATCAAAAAGGGGCACAGCGGTTAAACTGCACCCCTCCGAAAATCAGATGAATAGTGTTAGCGAGTTCCGCCGATGGAGGTACAGGCAGGGCATGAACCGTCGGCACGGATAATGGCATAACCCGCCTGTGGGTCATCACCGTAGGTCTTGAAGTCGAGATTGAAGACGATGATGATACGAACACTACCGAGTTGAGAAGCCAGCACGACGGCTTCCGCCAGCCATTGGGCCTGTTCCTGAACGCTGGTATTTTGACCCCACGCAAACAAACCGGGCAATGGGCCGTATCCGTCGGGGGACAGATAACCTAGTTCGCTAAAGCAGGCCCGCATTCCGGGGAAGTTACGCAGAGCGCGGCTCAACATGGTTTGGAAATAACGGGTTGGGTAATTGTCACGCGGGTCGCCAGAAGTCTGCTTGGGGCTAACCACGCCTTCGTTATAGTGAACGCCAATGCAGTCGGTGTATTGAGCGGCGCCCGCAGCAGCCATCTGAGCATAGTAGGCGTCGTCATTGCAGAGGGCGGGGATACAGCCAGTACCACCACCACCCGCACCCGTTGGGGCAGGCGCACCCGTTACCACGATGGTATTGGCGTTGGCGGCCTTGATCGCTGGATAGGCTTTCTTGAGGAGGGCGACATAGTTCGCGCCGCTGATTTGACCATTGGGCCATTCGCGGTCAATATTTTGTTCGTTCCAGACCTGAATGGCGTCCGCACCCGCTTTGGCAAGTCCGGCGACATAGCTGGCATAGGTGTCTTGATAGGTCGCGTTCATGACCTGTGACTTGTCGCCGATGACAGATAGGAAGACCTTGAAGCCTTTCGCCTTGATGTCGGCGATCAAACCAGCCGCGTCATCACCGACACGTACCTGACGCTTGATCCAATTCATCTTGGCACTCTTGGCAGCATTAGCCGAGGCATCGGTCAATGCTCCTTGAATTTGACCACCGACTTCCAACGCGCCGGGTACTGCTTGCCCGACGGGGCCGGTTGTGCCTGTATCAGTTGTGGTACCCACCGTGACCTTATCGCATATCAAAACGGTCTTGAGGTCGAAGCTGACGCGCACTTCATATTGATTGTTGTTCAGCAGGGTAATGACATAGCGCCAGCCGAAATAGGCCTCCGGGGGAGGATTCACGCCTTCTTCGATAGTCGTACAACCGGGCAGCATTCCATCGGGGAAAGAAACTTGTGCCCACGTATAATTTTTCACCAGTGTAATACGCTGATTAATTTTCTTGGAAAGCGCATCACGGGCGGCGGCAAAACCAAGCCATGTGGGGTCATTTGGAGTAGCGGTGGGGCCACCCTGAGCATTGGACGCACGCTCTGGTGTGGATGTATTGGCATTTGCGACCATCGGGGCGAAAACAAGCATTGCGATTGCCAGCGTGGTCACAATAAGCATCACAGAACGGGATTTCACAGTTAAATTATCCTTTCCTTCTCGACCCATACTGATAATAGATAGGTCGTTTTAAGCCATTTGGGAGGACTTGATTGCTTGCATGAGTTTGGATATTTTGAGCAATGAAGTTTATCAGGCCCAATTCACCATATGCAAGGGCAAATCCTACAGGTTTGTGCATTCCGACGCTATGCCGAACGCGAAACGCTTTACCCACGTTTGCCTGACGCTGCCTGACAGTGACCGCTAGAGATGGGAAATCGTTAGACCCCCGAAAGTTTGGGCGCTTTTGTAGGACGGGTAAATCGCCTATAATCAAAATTGTATATTGTGGTGTGAGAGAAAATAAGGCAAGCAAAAGGATACCATCAATGCTCGGCGAGAATCCACCACCAGAGACGCCTGTGAATGGCGAGTTTGAAGGCAGCCCTGAAGCCATTGAAGCGGGGGTAGACCTTGAATCGGCGCGTCGTGCGTATCAAATCGCGTTGGATAATCTGCGCAAAGCGATGCCCGGTTTTCGACAAGATAAACGTCGTTTGACGACTGAACTGAAGCGTCAAAATGTCGGCACAGCGATCATCCGGGTACCCCTAGATTTGGTGCTTTGGATAGTCGGTCTACTGCGAAACCTGCTGCGCGAATTGGGTGAGATGGCCCGCGATGTCAATAACGATATTCAAGATGCGTTGGGCAACAAAAAAAATCGCTCACGTACTTTGGCGATCCGTCGCGCGGAAGAAGAGACAGCCCGGATACAGCATTTACTTTTGGAAACATTATGGTCGCGGGATTATGTGCAGTATGTTTTGGAACAGCCAGAACCTGTTCCCTATAACATCAAACGGGATGCGCTGACCTACTTAATTGAACATGATGATTTGTTGGATGATTTACGGCGTGAAGTCGTTGAACATTATGATTTGGACCCGGCGAAATTGCGAAAAGCGCAGCCAACCCCACCCAAAGCTGAGGCATGGTGGTGGTTTTTGGATAATCGCCGTTCACGCCGCGCCCGTCGTCTCAATGCGCTGTGGTTTGTGCTGGCAACTGTGCCTGCCCTAGCCGCAATTGTGTTGATTACCTTGTTGACACAGCGCCTCTCAATTGATGGGCCAGACGCGCTATCGGGGGCATCGGCAATTGCCCAACTGGTCTTAGGTCTTGCCTCCATTTTGGCAGGGCGCGAAGTGTTAAACGCCTTTTTCTTTGATCGTTCTTCGGGGCGGTCATGGCAAGGGGAGGCCACTTTTGCGCTTGCCACCCTATTTTTTGTGGTGGTGATGATGTTTTATCTGGTTGCGCCGCCTGCCGCCGCCGATGTCTATAACTGGTTTGGGCAGCGGGCAATTGATTCTGGAAATGCCGCCGAAGCCGAACTTTATTTGGAATCAGCGACCCGGCTTGACCCCGATCCCCATGCCTCGAATTTATTGGAGGTGGGGTGTTTGTATTTGACATTGGGATCACCCGACCGAGCGCAAAGTGTGTTTGAGCGGGTACTAGAGGCCGATTCGCGGTTGCTGTTGGCGCGGTATTATCTGGCCGAACTCAACAGCGACAATGGCGAGTATGCTCAATCCCTACAACTACTCACGGATGGGTTAAATTTGCTGGCAAGTGCGCGGGCCAACCCCGACAGCGTAGAAAATGATATTTTGCGACCGTATATTGACGACCCGGTGGTCGCTGAACAGATGGAATATCTGCTGCATTTGTCGTTGGGACGGGCCTATTTGGAAGCTGGGACGTATCAGCAGGCCAAAGCAAATTTGAGTAGCGCTCAAGCTAGTTTGGGGACTTTTGATCTGCCAAATGTGAACGGGCCAGTTGAACTCCCGTGTGCGCCAGATGAACGATTGTCGGCGTATGTGGCAACCACCGAGATTGACCTCTGGTATTTTGAGGCGCGGACTTTTGATGCGATATGCTCTGGGACAGCCGATTCGCAGGCGGCCCTTTCGGCATGGAACGAAGTGCGGTTGGGTCGCACCACCAGCAGTCGTCAAGATACCCGGCAAGATGAGGCGGAAGTGCGTTTGGCACGCGATTCGGCATTGGGCCGAACACCCACCTGCTTGGATTTAAAGAACAACACCTCCTCACCTTTTGGGGGGGGAGGATAAGGGTCGTAGGGTCATAGGGCCATAAGGGTTTGCGGGAGCGATGGTTAAACGTTGATTGAGCGCTTTGAATCGTGGATTAAACGACAGGCAACATTGGATCGCCTGACGTATGATAGCTGATAGGCCCTGTCGTAGCACAGGAATGAAGAGGGTAGAGGGCAGTAACCACCATGTATAAAAAGATTCGGTTTAAAGTATGGATAGGTATTGTGCTGGTTTTGACACTGATCCCGTTGACGGGTGGTGTAACCGCGCAATCCAACGAAGAAGAGATCACCCATCTGCTGTTGGCGACTAGCGGTACGGTAGGTGTGAACCGCGAAGGGTGGGATGATTATAATACATTCTCGCCTGCCTTTCCGGGGACGCCTGTCCGTGCGCGTGACTATTTGCAAGTGACGGGCAACAGCCAAGCGGTGATTTTGTGTGCCGACTTGACGGTAGTGGAGCAGTACGCGGATGGGATTGTGGAGTGCAATTCCAACCCCAATCCAACAGCGTTTATCTATTCGAATGAGGTCATGTGGAATGATGTGCCGCAGCCTGACCCAGCCGCAACCGCTTTCTCCACTATCTCTCCCGGCTCAGATGGGGTTTCGACAACCAGCATTAGCCCTGAAGATGAGGCGATTCTCAACAGTGGACTAGCAGCACTCAGTTCGATGGGCTTGGATGAAGAATCGCTGGCCTATGCGACTGCTAATTTGTATGCCCAATTTGGCCTCTACTATGATGCCATCAATACCATCTTGGCGACCAGCACCCGCCAATGTGTGGAACGTCCCTTTGTGGAGGCGGATACTTCGGATGGGGTGATTAGCATGTTTGAATCCCCAACGACCTATATCCGACTGGGTGAATGGTATCATATGATTGAGGGCGAGGAAGCGAGTGAACAACTCCTGAACTGCGCGTTTGAATTAGCTGGTCTATTGGGTGACACGTCAAGTCAGGCCTTAGCCGCAGCCCGGTTGGGTGATTTTTCAACGGATGCCGCCGACAAAATTGGCTGGTATCAGCAGGCGATTAATCTCTACAGCCCATTGACGGCTTCCAGTTCGGTTCAATCGCTGCTTGAGGCGTGTGGCTCATCGAATTGCAGCTTGCCGTAAAGACTCGTTCTCCCCTCTTTCAAAAATAGCAGGGGTGACTTAGAGATGAGTCGCCCCTGTGAAATTTTCTATGTCCCCAAGTCACGCTGCTCAAAGGTGTATAACGAGGCTACCCATAAGAGGAGGGTGGCAATCATCAACACCAGCAAGTCGCCTATTGGCAGGCCGCTTTTGAGGATTTTCACCGCATCGTAATATTCAAAGGGGGTAAACGGTTGAAACTTCTCAATCGTCTGGCTGGCATTACCCAGCGCATAGATCAGATACGTTCCAATGAGAAATAGCGCCGAAATAATTCCACCCCACCGACGGTGCATGGGCAAAGTTGCCGAAAGCAGATAGGCCACCCCCGCGACCACCATAATCGGCAGGAGGCTGGCATAGGTCGCCATTGCTAGTTTATCAACGCTAATGTCCAGTTCGGGCCAGAGCGCCCGCCCCAGTACCAGCGACAGAAAAAACTGGGTGAGGATACCGATCATGATGACCAACGTCGCCAAAAATTTCTCGGTCAGGATTTGCCAGCGGGGGATAGGCAGGGCGGCGAGGGTGTCCATTGTTTGTTTACGCTCCTCACCCGTGACGGCATTCAAACCCTGCAAGATGGCGTAGATGCCTAACAGGAGGGGGATATACAGCATCAATTGGGATTGAAGATAGCCAATGGGTGAGAACAAATCATCCGTGCCAAACATGTCCAGCATGGAGTCGGGGTAGCTTTCCATCAGTTTTTCATAATCGGCCTTTTGAGCGGCGACGGAGGGATAGAGGCCGATGACTAGCAGAGCATAGAGACCCAAACCAATGCCCCAACCAAACATGCCTTTCCACGAATCGCGGATAGATTTACGAAAAATGGTCATGCCCGCACCTCTTTCTGTGTCTGCGAATCATGTTTGTTGTTGCTGCCGTAGAATTCAAGGAAAGTTTCCTCTAGCGAGGGGTGTTCGACGGACAAATCACGCAGGGGATAATGCGCCGCTAGTTTAATCACTGGGTCAATTGCACCGCTGACCTGAATCCGCAGTCGCGTGTTTTCAGGATTGGTTTCTAAGGCCGTCACGTTGGAGAGGGCGCGGAACTGCTCAATTTCGATGGGCCGCTCGAATTCCAAAACGAACCAACGGAAACGCAGACCCGACAATGCTTGAATAGTCTCGACGGTGACGAGCTTGCCCGCCCGCAAAATCCCCACCCGGTCACAGAGGGTCTCAACTTCGGGTAGATTATGTGAGGACAGAAAGACCGTGCGACCTTCGGCTTGAATCTGGCGTATATACTCATTGAAGGTTTGCTGCATCAAGGGGTCAAGGCCAGAGGTCGGTTCGTCCAAAATCAGCAGGGGCGGACGGTGCATGAGCGCGGTAATGAGTCCCATTTTGCGACGGTTGCCGGTACTTAAACCTTCCAATGAGCGGTTTAGATCATAATCAAGGCGCTCGGCAAGCTGTTCGGCTTCTTGCATACACGCCAAGCCGCGTGCCCGTTCGATGAATCGGACATACTGACGGCCCGTCATGTTGTGATAGAGCGTCATTTCGGAGGGTAGGAAGCCGACTTGGGCATGGATTTTGACACTATCCCGCCGTGAATCGAGGCCGAGAATGGTGGCTGTGCCGCTGGTGGGGCGGATGAGATCGAGCAGGGTGCGAATGGTCGTGGTTTTGCCTGCGCCGTTTGGCCCCAGATAGCCAAAAACCTCCCCGCGCTGGACTTCTAGGTCTAAATCTTGGAGGGCAACCACCCCGCCATATTTCTTAGTTAAGTTTTGGGTCTGGATAACTGAGTCTGAATTTTGGGCCATAAAAATGTTCTCCTTTTCTCATGGCGCTGGGACGATTATAGGCGGGTTAAGGGGACAAAAGGTTGAATTTAGACGAGAGTTACCCTTAATATGTGTATAGCCTGATATTTAAATCTCAAGCCTCGATTGCGTGAGAGGCGGTCAAATCTGGTGTACAATCGAATCGGTTAGGCGAATTTTAGTTGGAACCTCGAAACCAGAATGCCGAGTGATTTGCCTGTGTTAACCAGTCCACCATGGTCACCACGTACCAAACGCATCGTAACACTCGTCGCGTTGGGGTTGATGTTTTATATCAGTGTGCGCTTGGGCACAGCATGGACGCCTGTATTGATTGCTGTGCTGCTGTCGTATTTGCTGATTCCGCTGGTCAACGAATTAGAGACGGCACTGTGGTTTGTACCCCTTCAGCAGGTACGGCGTACCCTCTCGGTTTTTCTAACGTTTGCACTAGTGATTGCCACGATTGTGCTTGTTGGGATTGTCATCGTACCACGTTTGTCGGAACAAGTGGAAGAATTTGCCACTGATGCTCCTTCGCTCATTCAAGAAACAAGCCAAGATGTTCAAGCTCAGTTAAGTAAACCGATCCGCATTGGTAGAAACAGAATTGTGCCTGCTGACTTATTAGAGGGTCTATTTAATGCTGACGGACAAGAGGTAGACTCGAACGATGGCCTTTCGACCACGCTGCGTGATACAGCCACCGGACTGATTGACCCCGCCGCAGGATTGATTGGTGGGGTGTTCACCCTCTTTTACAATCTTCTGTTTATCTTTGTCATGATGTTCTATTTGATGAAGGACGGCTCGCATTTTGTCCAATCTGTGACAGAGATTGTGCCACAGGACTATCAGGATGATATGCGGTTTTTGCTGCGTGAATTAGGTTCGATTTGGAACGCCTACTATCGCGGTCAGTTCATTTTGAGTCTGAGTGTGGGAATGGCGACCTATATCGCTATGACCTTGTTGGGGATGCCACAGCCGTTGGTGCTGGCGTTTATTGCGGGACTATTGGAATTTATCCCGAACATTGGGCCAACCCTCTCGGCGATTCCGGCAGTGCTGATTGCATTAGTGGCGGAAAGTACGACCTTTCCCGGCTTGGGTGGCCCGCCCTATGCGTTTGTGGTTATGGCGACGTATTTTTTGATTCAACAATTAGAGGCGGTTTTGCTTGTGCCACGTGTCATGGGCAGCACGCTCAATCTACATCCGTTTGTGGTGCTGGTGGCGGTGGTATTTGGGGCCAAAATTGCCGGGGTGCTGGGTGTGATTCTAGCCGCACCTGTGACGGCGACCCTGCGTTTGATTGGCACCTATTTGTGGAGCAAGCTATTGGATATAGATATGTTCCATCGTCCATCGCGGCGGCGGGTTACAACGGTAATTTCGCGCAACCCGGTTTTGATTCCGGCCATGCCAGCGGCGTTGGTAAGTCCAAATGGTGGGGGTGAGGATGTTTCGGAAGGAGAGATTGTCGAGGAGGAATAAGCACGGACATATGGGCCGATTAGTTAATGACGAAGAAAAACCCGGTACACCCCTGACGGAAGCTCGCATAGATTTTGGTTTTCGTATCTACTGGACAAAGATGGCGACGAAATGGGATATGGCGCGTATCCGTGAGATGAAAGCACGGGTGATAGCCGTGACCGAGCAACCGAATTTTGAGAAAAATCTGATTGAGCGCCGTTTTCGAGTGGAGGGTTTGGATGAGCAGGCACACAGCGGGGCGAGCCTATTGGCGTTGATTGAAGTGCTGAATGCCCTTGAAACCTATGAGGCAAATAACGGATAATAGCGGCTCAATAAAGGAGCAGCCCACAATGGACGACCACGAAATTTTGACTGAGACTCTCGTTGAAACCGAGAATTATATGGTCTATCGCACCAGCGAACCGGATGGCGAAGAAATTCACCATATCGAATTGTTTAATATGACCCTGCACTTCTTTAAAGAGGAATGGCAGGAGTTTGTCGCGTTGATGCAAGCGGTAGCCGATACCGAATAGCATCAATTTGGGCGGCCCTCAACCGCCCATCCACCCCATTAACAGCACGTATCCCTCAATCCCCGCTGATAATTCAATGATCTCGCCCGAAGTTGTATTTTGCGCAAATACCCGACCATTAGCATAACAATCGGTGTAGCCCTGCCATTGACTGTTGTCATGCCCATCGTAGGCCAGCCAATTCCCTGACCATGCTGGATTACAACCCGGCCCAACTTCAATGGTTTCACCCGTAGCCCACTCAACACGCCACAAAATGTAAAGTGGGGGGGTAGCATCATTCAATCGGATGCCCGCTAACCAATTGCCATTGGCTGACCACACTGGCGTTTTGCCAAAATAGGGGGCAGGCATATCGGAAAAATCATCCAACGAATAGAGACGCAGTTCGTTATGATCTTGCCCTTGTGCGTCGCGCTGGCGGGCACGATAGAGAAAGGAGAGAAATGGGGGAGAGCCACCGGGTCGCCAATTGAGAAATTCGGCGCTGGCAGAAAGCAATAATTGTGGGCTATCTTCCATTTTTTCAACTGAGGTTAACTGCTGAATCGTGCCTGAAGAATCCAACCAGTACAGATTTAGGAAATTATCGGCTGGCCCGGTCATACTAAAGAGGACACCACTAGAGAAGGGGTGAAAATCGCGGGGGCCGGATAGCGGAGTGATTTGGGCTAGGATTTGGGCTGTCCACTGTCGGATGTGGTCATCAGCGGGCGGGGTGGGTTCATCGCTTAGGATCAATCGCTCGCCTGTCGCAATCATAATACGGAGAGGCGGTTCATTGGCGGCCCGTGCAAAATCGAGGGTCTCCGGGGTGTGGTTCACTAGGGTGTATCCCTCCGAAGCAGCAAGGAGGGTTGTTTTGGTGAGGTGGCCTTCGTCATCGAGGGTGATTTTATACAGGGCGTGTGGGCTAGTATCGGTGGCACGGGCTAGGAGCAGCAAGCTTTCGTCATTTGAGGCATTCGTTTGGGCAGAGAATTGACTAAACCAAAGTAAGCTGGCGAGTATCAGCAGAATTACAGAAGGAACTTTTTTGTGTGCGTTTTCCATATTATGTGCAGACCAATTTAGATGTACACTTGTGAAAGTACATCATTCCCAACCAGAGGCAACTATGTATAAACGACTGACCGAGTTTCTGCGGAAGTATCACGCTGACCTCGCTTTATTAATGATTGTCACCGTCTGGGGACTGCATTATATTGTGGCGAAGGACGCCTTATCGCGTCTTGAACCACTGACCTACAACGCGATTCGTTTTCCCATCGGCCTGCCGTTTATTAGTTTACCACTGCTGCGTAACCGTGCGTTGATCCGTCTGCCCCGCCGGGATGTGATGGCCCTGTTTGGCTGGGCCATACTGGGATTGGTGGGTTATCAAATCCTGTTTGTATTAGGTCTCAATTTGACCACCGCGACGAATTCGGCGCTTTTGGTCGCCACGTTGCCTGCGTGGGTCGCTGCATTGAGTGTCAGTATGGGGTTGGTGACCGTCAGCCGCCGTTTGGTTATTGGGGTGGTGGTTACACTCTCCGGCGTGATCTTGATTGTAATGAGCCATGCCGAGGGCGGGCCGTCGCTATCCTCCGATGACTTGCTGGGAAGCGCCATGTTGATTCTGGGTGTCATTTTGAGCGCCATCTATAACATCAATGTCGCGCCTATCGTGGAACGGTCTGGCTCTATGGCCGTGGCAATTTTGGCACATTGGTTTACCTGTTTAGGGTTGGTAGTGGTCGGCATTCCCGAATTAATCAAGCTGTCGCCTTCCGATGTTCCGATGTCGGTTTGGCCCAATATTTTATACAGTGGTCTGCTATCGAGCGTGGGGGGCTATTTGGTTTGGAGTTACGCACTTGGTAAATTGGGAGCGACCCGTTCGGTAGCCTATAACAATCTTAGCCCGGTTATCGCAGCGTTGGCTGGGGTGTTGCTGCTGGGTGAGCATGTCACGCTGGGGCTGATTGTGGGTGGCATGGTCACGTTGGTGGGGGTGGTGTTGGTACGGGGAAGTGGGGAAGAGACTCCGGCTGAAGAAATGCCGTTGACGCCTGTCATGGCAGCGGGGGATTAGCGGACTTAATTTGCATAGGGGCGTGTGTTATACTTCCCACCTGTTGAAATTAATGAGCATAGAGGAAGTAGCATGACCCCGCCCCTGATTGGCATTACCACCGCACGTACCCACATTGAATATGATCGTTGGCGTGATGGCATGGCCGCCGAATATTCAAATGCGGTTATGCGGGCTGGTGGTATTCCCGTATTGATTCCGGTTTCAATTGTTGAATATGGCAATGAAAGCGATTTGCGTTCGCTGTATGAACGCTTGGATGGGATTCTGATTCCGGGGGGTGGTGATATTCACCCGGAATGGTATGGGGAAGCCCTGACCCAGTTTGAATATGAAATTATCCCCCTGCGTGACCAGCTAGAGATTACCCTTGCAAAATGGGCCTTTGAAGAGGATCGTCCATTAATGGGGGTTTGTCGTGGACAGCAGGTCGTGAATGTAGCGTTGGGTGGGACTTTGATGCATGACATCAAAGAGGAATTGAATGGCAAATCTCTACCACACCGCCAACCCTCCGAAAAACCGCGCACCTTTTTGGCCCATGAAGTTGAAGTCCAAGCCGATTCCCGACTCGCTGCCGTGTTGGGGTGTCATCGCGTTTCGGTTAATAGCATCCACCACCAAGCCATCGGGAAATTGGCTGACCCCTTAAAAGTCACCGCGTTGGCTGACGATGGCATTGTTGAGGCGGTTGAAATCCCGGACGCGCATTTTTATATGGGGGTACAATGGCACCCTGAGTGTTTGGTAGATACCGTGCCAGAGATGGTCGCCCTGTTCCGTCAATTTGTGGAATCCTGCACCCACTAAAGATCACCATGACCCAGCAACCCTCGGCTCAATTCCGGCACGCCCCAATCGCAGTCACTGATTCGGGCGTGGGGGGCTTTTCGGTATTGCGTGAATTACAACAGTTGATGCCACACGAAGATTTTGTTTATCTGGCTGACCAATGGCATGTGCCGTATGGCCCACGCACGATGCAGCAGATTCAATATTTTGAGGAAGGCATTACCCGATTTTTCCTCAACGGGTGTGAACAATTCCCCGCTGCGAAATTGATTGTCATTGCGTGTAATACGGCGAGTGCGGCGGCGCTACATCATGTGCGGGGTACGTTTCCCCAGATCAAATTTGTCGGAACTGAACCGGCAATCAAACCTGCGGCGGAGCGAACTCGTAGTAATCATATCGGTGTCATCGCAACGGCAGCGACTTTTCAAGGTGAACTGTATGCCAGTTTGATTGACCGTTTTGCACAAGGGCTGCATGTCCACAAACGCGCCTGCCCGGAATTTGTGACATTGGTTGAGCGCGGAGGGCCATATAACGAAGCCGATCAGCAGCAAGTCACAGAGATTTTGGCCCCGCTCAAGGCTGCCGGGATTGATGAACTGGTGTTGGGGTGTACCCATTTTCCATTCCTGATGCCCTTGATTCAGACGGCAATGGGGACGGACGTGGAGATTATTGACCCCAGCCCGGCAATCGCCAAACAAACGGCGCGGGTCTTGAAAGAGATGGATGCCGATAGGAGCGGGGATGGGCCGGGGCATACCCTCTATTTGACCAGCGGGGATGAAGCCCATTTCCGCAATCAATTGGAGGCATTGTTGGGGCTAAAAAATCCCGATGTGCGTGTGGTGAAATGGTCAGCGGATGACGAATCGCTGGTGATGACATGAGTGTAACTTATTTTTTCAAAAGGTGATGTGACCCAAGATGTTTTCCCATAAACGACGATTATTTTTGCTTGTGTTGTTGCTGGTATTGTTGGTAGCGTGTAAGGATGATCGAGAACCAGCGCGGGCTGTGGTTAACCGTCCGGCCCAAGTGGTGACTGACCAAGCGGCAACGGCTTTTGCCCTTACGAACGCACCGCCGACTGCTGGCCCAAGTCCAACCCCTTCTCCCACTCCCACGCCCTATGGCACAGCGACCCCGTTGCCCGGTTACGATCCGGAATTGGTGTTGGCGACGGTTGGCGGACGGGATATTACAGTGGCTTACTATCAGGCGCGAGTACGCTACGAACGTTGGCTGCCACTTGAAGGCCTGAAGCGTCTGTTGGATAAAGAAGGGCCGTCACGCTTGCTTGACCTAACCCTTTCGGAAAATTCGCGCACTCTATCGCTGTTCTACACGCTGAGTGACCCCGATTCGATTGGGGTACAGTCAATGGATGCCATTTTGACTGACCAGATTATCCTGCGCGAAGCCGCAAATCGTGACCTTGAACTTGAACAGACGGTGTTTGATGGACGCATGGCGGCTCGTATTGGAACGACATTGGGAGAGAGCGGCAAGCGACCTGAAGATTGGGATGAAACGTATCAGGCGTTTTTGGAACGGCTTGAACTGTATACAGGCATGGACGAAGAGCAGTTTTTGGAGACCGTGCGGGCACTGGTCTACTATGAACAACTGCGGGTTATCATCGGGGATCAGGCCGAACTGCCGGAGACGACGGTGACGAGTGTTACAGTGCAAGATGCTTTCTTTGATTCACGGGCCGATGCGCTGGATGTAATTGAACGGTTGCAGGCGGGGGAAGCGCTGGTAGATATTGCACGGGATTATGGCAAATCGCCCAGTAATGGCGAGACCCAGCGTGAAATTCAACGCGATACAGAAGGGCTAAACGAAGAATTGATTAACGCCATCTTTGAAGCCACCCCCGGCACGGTGATTGGGCCATTTCCTAGCTCGGCGGGGTGGTACGTCGCCAATATCCTAGACCGGAGATTGGATATTCCTGCTCCCGGCGACTTGCAGGCGGTCAAGGATGAGTATTTCCGCCAATGGATTTTGGCGAAGATGGATGATCCTGAATATACGACGGTGGTTATGAAAGACGATAAGCTCGAATTGTACCGCGATTTCATCCCGCTCGACCCGCTACCCCAAGACGTATCGCCAATGATGCGCGATGAATTTGTCAAACTGCCGGAAAATGCGTATGAAGAAGATGACCCAACGCCGACAGCGATTCCTCTGGGCAATTCCCCGCGCTAGGATAGATCGTCAGGGGGGCCACTAAAACTAAAACACAGGAACAACGAGGGGAGATTGATGAGAGTTCTCCCCTTTCCCGTTAACTTCCAAAACCATAGCGACCATGATGCTCCACCAACTGCATTAGGGTTAGAAAGTCTTGGTTGGATAGTTCCCCGCCATGCAACCAACGTTCGTTCTCCATCTTATGTAGGCGGGTGAGTTGTGCTGCCAGACGGGGATCGAAGGCCTTTACATCATCCATTTCTTTGCGCTTGCGGAGTTTGACAAACCACTCTTTGAAGTGAGGGATATCCGAGGCCATATCGGGGTCAAGAAAAGTATAAAGGGTTACGGTCTGCTCATTTTGCTGAAGTTGAACCGCTGTACAATACCACCCTCGTTCCACCCGTGTGCGGCGTTTGGCAATTGGGAAATACCACGTATAAAAGTCGAGAGGGTCGGCCCAGTAGAAGGTCGTTTCTTTGCGGCGTTTATCGCGGAATAGAAGTTGGCTTGAGTCCAGCAATACAAAACGCCCGCTGGGCCATTTGGGTTTAATCACCCGTTCGCCAATCTGGGTGAAAATGACCAGACCAACCAACGCCAGCGGGATACCAAGACACAAACTGCTTAGGGTCTCATCCATTAGGTGGGTAATCGTCTGACCCACCATAAAGCCGATAATCAGACCTGCAATCGCTAAGAGGGGCATCGCAAGTCGAATGCCTACATGTTCAGCATCTATGGTCAATTTTAGGGGTGGTTCCCCAGCAGTTGGAATGGAAGGGATTTCAGATTTGTTCGTCATAGGTTCTCAAAAAAGGGCAACTTATTTGGAAATTACTATTCTTTTACTTGTGATGAGGCCGAAGGTTCAGGCGGCGTAGATGGCGTCGGCGATGCTGGCGGCTCAGTTGGTTTTGGTGGGGATGCAGCAGCATCGGTAGGTGTAGTCGGAACGACAGTTTCGGCTGACGGGGTAGGGGCGACAGCGGCAGGCGGAACACCGGCACCGGTTGGTTCCGATGGCAGGATAGGTTCGGGGGATGGAGCAGGTATGGTTGTGGTTGGTGAAGAGGCAGGCACGTCGGGAACAGGTGAGGTGGGTGGGGTTGTTGGGGGAATAGGCGGACTGGATGGCTCTGGGGAAGGCGTTTGAGTCGGTTGGGCAGCTTGCACCGGTGTTGGTGAAGTTGGGGTGGTTTTTATCCAGATTTCAAGGCCAAGAACTTCCTGTACCAGTCGGCGTAATGAGGCGACATCAAAGGGCTTGGTCATGTAAAAATCGAGGTGGCTGCCCCGAAAAGCGACACGACGCTCCGGGTCTTGGCGGGCCACACTCAGCATGATAATCGGGATGTTTTGGGTAGCCTCATCCTGTCGGACAGTATCAAACACCTGCCAGCCGTCCATCGTTGGCATCATGACATCCATAATCACGAGGTCGGGTTTTAACTTTTGGATCATTTCCAGCCCTTCGGCCCCATTATCAGAACGCTTGACATCTAGCTCTGTGGCATCCAGTAAAAAACCCAGCAACTCCGCGATGGCGGGTTGATCTTCAATGGTCAATACAAGTTTTTTGGTCTTGTCCACCACACCTATCTCCTATGTGGAGACTGCCTTTTGAATTAAAATTAGCCGTGATTCTAGCATAGTTGTGGGAATCTACAACTGCGGTCAATTGTGCGAAGATGTGGCATACTGTAGGCACATTTACAGAATCCATGTAAGGAATCGAATGTTATGGGTTTGTCGTTGCCTGATGAGATACGCCAAAGCTGCCATCAACACGATCTAATACCGCCCCAATCGCTCATATTGGTGGGGGTATCGGGCGGGGTAGATTCGGTGGTGCTGCTCCATGCGCTGCTGAGTCTGCGCGAGGAATTGCAGATAGAGTTGACGGTTGCCACTTTTAATCACGGGCTGCGCGGCGATGCTGGCGCGTCCGATGTACGTTTTGTGGAAGACCTTGCCCATCAATGGGGTGTCGAAGCAATCAGCGGTGCAGCCGATGTGATGGCGATCAAAGCTGAGGCAGGTTTAAATCTTGAAGAAGCTGCCCGCCAAGCCCGTTATACCTTTCTGATGCAGACGGCTGTCCAGATTGGGGCAGACCGAATTGCGATTGCTCATAATCAAGATGACCAAGCCGAAACGGTTCTTATGCACATCATTCGCGGTACAGGGATGCGTGGCCTAAGGGGAATGCTGCCGATTACCCCGTTGAGCGAATATCATTTGTTAGAAGATTGGACGCTGACAGGTGCTGATGCGGACGATTTTGATGATGTTGACCCGGCGGAGGTGGTGTTGATTCGTCCACTGTTGGATGTGTCGCGGGCCGAAATTCGCGCCTATGCTGATGAACACAGTCTCAGCTTTCGGCAGGATGTGACGAATGCGGATACGACCCGCTTTCGTAATGCACTGCGCCACGAAGTCATCCCGACGTTGGAAAAATTTAATCCCAATGTGCGACAGGTCATGACCCATCTGGCGGCAGTGATGCGGGATGAAGTAGATGTCATTGAACGCAGCGTCGAAAGCACGGCGGCATGGTTATTGGACTGGTCGGAAACTGAGCCAACACACGAAACGGATGGCGAACCCGGGGAATTGGTATTTATTGACCGGATGGTCTTTCAAGAACAACCGATTGCTGTCCAACGCGGGATTATTCGCAAGGTGTTGTTTGAGCTTTCACCGGGGCTGCGGGATGTTTCATTTGAACAAACCGAATATGCCCGTGAATTAATTCTAAAAGGCAAGACCGGGATGCACCTTGATTTGCCGATTGCAGTACGGTTGATGGTGGGGTATGACGAAGTAACGATTGGATATGGAGGACGCCCTTTGTATCCACCACATTTGCCTTATCTGACGCCCGGTACACAAATTTCGGTTGACCCGGCTGGCCCAACGATTATGGCAGGCCAATTGAAATTGATTAGCTATTGGGTGATTGAAAGCCGATCTAAGGATTTGCGCTTTGAAGACCCGCTCATCGCAACGTTGGCGATTCCTGAAGGGGCGCGATTGGTGCTGCGTACACGTCAGACGGGGGATCGGTTTCGGCCTTTTGGGATGCACGGCAAGTCGCAGAAATTATCCGATACCTTCACCAATTTTAAAGTACCTTCCTATTATCGAGATCATGTGCCGCTACTGACCATCAATGATGAGATTGCGTGGTTTGTCGCCCCCACTGCCAATGGCCCACAGGCCCGTATTGCCGAGCCGTTTGCGGTCCGGTCAGAAGAACAATCGGTGCTACGTCTGCGCTGGCAAATGCCCGAATAGGTCGCTTGATGGAGAAATTAGAGAAGTGCCTTCTCTATATCTTCATCAAGCGATGCCATCGCGTTCCGCCACAGCGATTCGGGCATTTTCCACAGGATGCCGGGGTGTAGATAATAAACCTGCACATGGGGCGTGATACCGATTTGTTGTTGAACGGCCTCGGCATACGCGCCCATTTGATAGGCGTAGCGTTTGCCATGTTCGGCAACATACCACAATTTCACCTCGCTGGTCTTAAAATCCAAGACATACCACGCGCCTTCATAGCGATAGAGAACATCAATGATGCCATGAATGATATGGGCGCCACGATCATAGGCAAATTCAATTTCGCGGTAGACTTCACTGCATTCCTGCAACATGCGATAGAGGTCGCTGGATTGAAACTGGGCCAGTAGGCTTTGGGCACGCCGCACAGCGTTATCCAAGACTTGTTGATTGGTGGCATACCGTTCCCACGCATAACTTTCGAGCGCGTCTTGGACGATTTCTGGGTTAATATCACGGGGGAGTAGCCCGACCCGCAAGGCGCGATGCACAATATCCCCGATGACATAGCCCGGAACCCCCGCTACTGATGCGGAATGGCTGATCGGCCAAATCGAGGTTGGCATGTCGCGTAAGATGGTCTGGCGAAAACCCCAACGGGCGATTTCTTCGGGTTTTTCATACTTGGCACGGCCTAATTTTTCCAAATGGGTAGCGCTGATATGGCGTGCCGGGGAATGGGTACCAAGGTGGGTGGCATCGGTGGTCGCAAGCATAAATTCGGCAGGCAGAGGGATGGCAACTGGTGACAATCCTTTTTCTAGCGTTTCCCATTGGTTGGAATAGGCGCGGCGCGGAATTAAGGTATGTGGGGCGGGAATAGTCGAGGGGCGATAGAGATTGAGACTACCCCAGCGATAGGTCACCGGCTGAATTTCATCGTTGGGTTGGTAGGACTCGATCTTGAAAACGGCCTGTAATTGGCTTAACCAATCTTGGCTGTTACTGGAGGTTTCGTGCCCACTCATTACCAAAATATCTTGGGCACGGGTCGCCGCTACATAGAATAAACGTTTGCGCTCCGCCAACTCCCGCGCATTGGCAGAAAGTTGGGCGAGTTTATAAACAAAGCCCTCTTTATCCACATCGTCATTGGATTCATTGGAATCGGCCATTAAGCGACAGGCTGGGCCAACTTCTGGATCAACCGAGATGCGCGGTTTGTCGGCGGAACGTTTCCATGAACAGTCGGCCAGTATGACCACTGGGAATTCCAAGCCTTTGCTGGCATGAACCGTCATGAGGGTAATGGCGTTTTGAGCCTCAAGGGTAGCTTCCCCTTCGCGGGCTTCGGCTTCGACCATATCTCGCAAATACGAGTTGAATTCACCTAATGATACACGCTGGCTTTTTTCGGCGACGGTCAATAATTTTTGGACATTGGCGCGACGTTTTTCGCCATTGGGTAATCCCGTCAGAATTGCTTCAAAGCCTGTCCGTTCCAAAATTTGCTCAATCAGTTCGGCGATGGTGACACGACCCGCCAGAGTACGAAGCGAAGTCAGGATTTGGCGGGCAAATTCGACGGAAGAGAGGTCTTCGGCAGGGATGGGCAGCCAATCCGATTCCCAGACCGAGCGATTAGCATCTTGCGACAGGGCATCCCACAAATGCAGGAGTTTATCCCCGTGTCGGCGCAGTCGTAGGGTCAGCAGGGCTTCATCACTGAGGCCAAATAGGGGCGAACGTAAGGCTGCTGCCAGCGACAAATCATCGGCGGGGTTGTGGAGGGCACGCAGTAGATTCATCACATCCCAAACCTCTTGGCGATTGTAGTACCCCTTGCCCGCGACGGTCAGATAGGGCAGGCCATAGGATTGAAAAGTCTCTTCATAGAGGGGGCTGTTGCTTAGAGACTGGAATAGGATGGTGATGTCACCAAAAGCCAACGGGCGATGCTGGTCGAATTTTTTATCCCAGACTTCCAGCTTTTGCTCGACCCAGCGACTCAATTGGGAGGCCAGAATATCGGCTTCCCAGCGCCGCGATTCTTCAGCGTCCAGACCTGAGCCAGTTTTGCCTGTTTTGGGCAGCAGCATGAGTGTGATCGGGGATTGGTTGGCGGTATGGCTGGAGGCACGGTTGGCCGTCATGGGGGCGTAAGTGACACTATAGGCCGAAGCAAAGCGTGTTTCCGTTTTGAGCAGATTCCCGAAGAGTTCATTGATGCAGCCGATGAGATTCTGATGGCTGCGGAAGGAGGTGCTGAGTTGGACTTGTTGTCCACCTGCCTGAATAATTTCCTCCGACACTTGGCGAAAGACGCTAACATCCGCCCCGCGAAAGGCATAAATGCTCTGTTTGGGGTCGCCGACTACAAATAATTTGCCCGCCGGGGCTTTTTTCGCGCCGATACCACACAGTTGATAGATAATCTGGCGCTGCATCGCGTTGGTATCTTGGAATTCATCTACCATCACATGATTAAACTCTTGGATATAGCGACGTGATACTTGTGGAGAATGCGTCAGCAGGTGGGCCGTCATGCTTTCCAAGTCGTTAAAATCTAAAGCGCCGTTCTGATCTTTCAGATCGCGGAAACGTTTATTAACCAACGCCGTCGCCTCGCGCCAATGGAACAGCAAATCGGCGAGTTGGCGGTCAAGTTCTATTGGTGGTGGTAAAAATAGGCCTTTGTAGGTCTTAAGGTGATCGTCGCGCAGGGTACGCAACATGGCTTTTGATTCGTGAAGCCGACCCTGCCAGTTTTTGTCGCTGCCGACATTTAGGACGATGGCCTCCGCCAAATTTTCGATAGTGGCTTTGATTTCGAGTGGGGTGCCGTTTTTCAACACTTGCCGATAGCTGAGTATGTCTTCCCATACCGCCCACAATTTGTCGCCGCGTGGCTGTTCAGCTTCGGGAATGGACATCGGCCAATAGAGACAGTCCCAAAAATCACCATCATTGCGTAAGGCATCCACGACACGATTGGCATTCACCTCCCATGCTGCCTGCCAATCCTTCATCAGGACTTCGGTGGTTTTGTCGGCCAACTGCTCGATTAGTCGTTCACATTGACCACTGGTAATGAGATCGTGCAGACTGGTGCGCACCCCCTGTACGCCATATTCGACCAACAAAGCACGAGCGGGAGTTTCCAATAATTCGGCAAGGCTCTGGTCAATCGCTTCATCGAGTAAGATGGCCGTATCAATTTCGTCCAGCACTTCAAATTCGGGGTCAAGGTTGGCTTCGACGGCGTTGGCCCGTAGAATTTGAGCGCAGAGGCTGTGGATCGTGCCAATACGAGCGCTATCTAAACTGGCTTCATGGGTACGCCAGCGCTTGGCATTTGGGTCATCGGGGGGCGTGTGGGCTGCGCGTTGGCTAATCTCTTGACGCACACGATCTCGCATTTCACGGGCGGCTTTTTCGGTAAACGTAATGGCAACAATGGAGGGCAGTGTCCATGTGGGGTTTTGGTCGAGCAGGTGCATAAATCGCTGTACCAGCACGAAGGTTTTGCCACTGCCAGCGCCAGCGACCACCACGAGATTTTTGTCGGTTATTTCAATTGCCTGTCGTTGTTCAGGAGTCAACTGCATGGTCATCGTGCCCATCTTGATAAATTTTTTGGATGCCGTATTTCATTAATATAGCTTTGTTGAGGACAAACGGGTAGTGGACTTGCTATATTCTGTAGAATTGTGGTTAAATTGATGATGTTGTTTCTTGGGAACACTTTTAGTGACAACAAATTCATTTTAGATTATACTAATGCGCGGCAGGGGTCGTTTCTCAGCGGTGAGTCCCATCAATCGCAACTGGCCCCCTTCCCCATAGGCAGATTAAGGTTTGTAAGCACCCTCACCGATTGGAGGATCAGGCACAATGCCACCGGAAAAAAGCGGCTTTAATTACCCGAACAAATTTGCCCTCATTATCCTGATGGCGATGGAAGAAATCATGGGCAAGAATGGCTTGAACGCGATTCTGCACCTCGCCGGACTTGAGGAGTTTATCGGGAGCTACCCGCCCGATAACCTTGAAAAACAGTTCGACTTTGCCCATATCACGGCCTTAAATGTCGCACTAGAAGAAATGTATGGCCCGCGCGGTGGCCGTGGTTTGGCGCTGCGTGCAGGCCGAGCGACATTTGCCGAGGGTCTCAAAGGGTTTGGGGCATTGGCCGGGGTGGGCGACCTTGCATTTAAGGTGCTGCCACTGCCTGCCAAATTGAAGATCGGTTTGCCGGCGATGGCGAATATTTTGACCCAATTTTCTGACCAGATTTCAAACGTGACTGAAGAAAATGATAAATTTGTTTACACACTGGAACGCTGCCCCATGTGTTGGAAGCGTACTGCTGACCGCCCGGTGTGTTATCTGGGACAAGGGTTGTTGCAAGAAGGTCTGCGCTGGGTATCAGGCGGTCATGAATTTAAGGTAGATATGGCAACCTGTATTGCCAAAGGCGACGACATCGGACGCTATGTGATTTTTAAAGAGCCGATTGGTTAATATCCTAGACACTACCAAAGATTGATGCAAAACCCCGTTTTCAAGAGTGAAATAGGGGTTTTTTATTGTTCATCCAATTCGCTTGAATGATGGAATCGGTGGCAAAGTTGTGTCTTGACCAGTCTAAAGTGACTGTGTAGAATGTACCCTCGTTGTCCGCCCCCATCGTCTAGTGGACCAGGACGCGGCCCTTTCAAGGCCAAAACAGGGGTTCGAATCCCCTTGGGGGCATCTCACGCTTCTCGCTTCAAAGCCGGAAGCGTTTTTGCTTTTGCTTGTCCTCGTTAGATTCAGACATGAGCAGATTATGCCGATTTAACACACTCATGGTACTGGACATGGCATTACAAAATGCAATGCAATTGGGTATTTATCCACTGGAATCATGGGTTAAGATTGGCGATACTAAAGTGTGGGCTGAACGCCAGCACGTGGACAATCGGACTGGCGAAAACCATCATTCTCCACAATCTACCGTTGCATTGCTTTTATATGCTTGTCTTGACCTAAAGGACACACTCCCTTGAATCCCTCTTCTCAAAATCGTCAATTGTCTGTGGTTGCTATCGCGTATTTCAGTTTTATCGTTTTGGGTATGCCCGGTGCGATGTTAGGGGTGGCGTGGTCGCCCTATATGCGCGAGACATTTGACCAGCCGCGAGATGCCGTTGCCCTTGTGCTGTTTGCCAGCACTGCTGGGTATTTTCTGGCAAGTTTTGTCAGTGGGTGGTTAATGGCCCGTCTACCTGCTGCCAGCCTTTTAGCTCTAAGCTGCGTGCTTGGCGCGATGGGGGTCTTGGGGTACGCCATCGCACCCTCATTTGCGCTATTGGTCTTGGCCGGATTGTTTGGTGGCACGGGGGCGGGTATTTTGGACGGGGGCATGAATGTATACTTTGCTGCCCATTATGGCCCACGCCTGATGAATTGGCTGCACGCCTGTTTTGGCATTGGCTCGACGATTGCGCCGTTGATGATGAACGCCATTTTGAACAGCGATACGTCATGGCGGATTGGCCCGGCCATTATCGGTGGGATGTATCTGAGCTTAGTGGCTTTGTTTCTGCTTACACGGCAGTCGTGGCCGAGTCTGAAGATGGCCCATCAATCCGAAGAACCCGTCCAGCACGCTGATGCCCTTTCAACGTTACGTATGCCGATTGTCTGGCTTGGGATCATTTTGTTTATGGCGTATACGGGGGTCGAGTTAGGTGCCGGACAGTGGTCGTTTAGTTTGTTTCATGAAGAACGCGGCATCTCCGAAAGTGCAGCGCGGTTCTGGGTCAGCCTTTATTGGGGCAGCTTCACAATTGGTCGGATTTTCTTTGGGGCGATTATCAATCGGGTGAATACCCATATTTTGGTACAAGGTTGTTTGAGTGGTGCGGCGGTTGGCATGGCGCTATTGTGGTGGAATCCAAGCGACACGGTAAGCTTTGTCGGTTTGGTCATTTATGGATTTATGCTCGCTCCAATTTTCGCCTTGATGGTCACGAATACCCAAGAACGACTTGGCCCCTCACACGCGCCCAACGCGATTGGGTTTCAGGTTGCTGCCGCCAGTATTGGTGGAGGGGGTATCCCGGGACTTGTCGGCATTCTGGCTGAACGTTCTAGTCTCGAAATTATTCCGCCCTTTTTCTTTGTGCTCGTCATCATTATGGCAGTGGCCTACACTGTCATCAATCGCCCCGGCCATGCTGCTACGAAGAGTGAAATAACGGGATGATTGCTTTAACCATTGGGATTGTCCTTATGACCTATGCAGGGGTGGCAGTTGGCAGTGTGCCACGCCTGCGGATGAATCGCGCGACGATTGCGCTGGTCGGTGCGGCTACCCTGATTGCAGTGGGAGCCATCCAAGAAGATGAGGCCATCGCTTCATTGGATGTCGGTACGATTTTGTTGTTGGCGGCGATGATGGTCATTAATGCTAATCTACGTCTATCGGGCTTCTTTGAACTCGTCGGCGGACGGGTATTGGAGGTTGCCAAGTCACCCCGGATGCTCTTGGCGCTGGTCATTTTGGCGGCAGGGGTGTTTTCGGCACTGTTTCTAAATGACACGATTTGCCTGTTGTTTACGCCGATGGTGGTGGATTTGACTACCCGCCTCAAACGCGACCCTATCCCCTATTTGATCGGCCTCGCCACCGCGACCAATGTGGGTTCGACTGCGACAATCACGGGGAATCCCCAAAATTTGATTATCGGGCAGGCCAGCGACATCAGTTATCTGGCATTTCTGACTTATCTCGCCCCTGTCGCGCTGATTGGCATGGCGGTATGTTGGGTGGTGATTGTGCTGGTGTTTCCCCAAGAATTTCGTGGCAGACTGCCTCGCACTGAAGTGGAATCGCCCCAAATCTTCCCGCCGCTGTTGTGGCGAACGATTGCAGTCGTGGCGGGCCTACTGATGGCGTTTTTGGCCGGGTTGCCGATTGTTTCTTCGGCATGTGTGGCGGCGGGCCTGCTGTTGATTTCACGTATCCGTCCCCATAAATTGTTGGATATTGACTGGGGTCTGCTGGCCTTTTTTGGTGGCCTGTTTGTGGTGACGGGTACGATTGAGGCTACAGGAATTAGCGAAGATTTGTTTGAGGCCATTTCTCCGGTGATTCGCGGTGGGGTAGGGCCATTAAGTTTGGCGACGGCAGCACTGAGTAATGTCATCTCCAACGTTCCGGCGGTTTTGCTGCTCCGCTCGGAAATGGACTCGCTGGCTAATCCCCAACAGGGCTGGTTAACACTGGCGATGTCGTCCACGTTGGCGGGCAATTTGACCCTGCTTGGCTCGGCGGCGAATCTGATTGTGGCCGAAATTGCATCCACTCGCGGTGTAAAGTTAACCTTTATGGCCTATTTACGGGCGGGTGTTCCAATTACCCTCATTACTATAGCGCTCGGTGTGCTCTGGTTAAGCTTCGTCAGTTAAACAGTCGGCGTAATACACCTCAGAATTAGTCACCTGACTAAGCCAGAAGTTGTAGGAAATTTCGACCATATGCCCGGTGAGATACCGGGTGGCTTTGTTTACACTGAGTTCATCATCGAGGAATCAAACGAGGGGACTCATCATGATGGCTAAAACACGTATTCGCAAGATTTTTGGAGACATTCTCTCCCGCAAGGGACGTACTGCCCTTGTATCCATGAGCATTTTTATCGGCGTTTTTGGCGTTGTTACCCTGTTTACGATGGGTGATTTAATCGTCAATCGCCTTGAGGACGATATTCAAGTAGACAAATTGGCGATGATGAAGACCCATCTCAATTTGGCGGCGGGTCAAACACCCACCCCCAATGATGTTCTGCTGAATCAAGTGCAAGCCTATCCCGATGTCACAACGGTTGAGGGCTATCTGGCAAGTTTGGTCTATTTCCAAGCGGACGATGGCGATAAATTTGAAGACGGCATGGTGATTTCCAGCTATGCGCCGATGGGTGAGAGCGAGCTTGAACCTATGCGCGTCATTGATGGCGAATATCCTGTGTCCGGTCAGCGCCAATTAGCCGTCGAACAACGCATGGCGAAGGAATTCGGCCTTGAAGTTGGCGATACTTTAAATCTGCGTATGGTCAGTCTAGCCGGGGGTGGTGCTGAAATTCCGGTGGAGACATGGACGATTACCGCCATCGTGTTCCAACCGTATATGCTCGATTTCAACTACGATCCGGTGGTTTCAGTGTTCACCACTTTCGAAGATGCCCAGTATATCACCGGCATTTCGTATGTGAACTACATCTTCACACGCTTCACCAGCTACAAATTGGCGGATGAACAATCCAACGCTTTTGCCCAATCGTTGGCGGATACCACCAGCTTTATCCCTGACCTGAATTACACCGCCGACCCCGCCAAGAATGAACAGATCAAAAGCGCGACGGATACGAGTAACGTCTTGGGGATGCTTGGCCTGACCGCTCTGATTGTGTCCGGTTTCTTGGTGATCAATGTGGTCAACTCCATCGTCATCGAACAGAAACGCCAAATCGGGGTGATGAAATCTTTGGGGGCGTCACGCGGCGATAATTTCTTCATCTACGTGGGTATCGCGCTGGCCTATGGCGTCTTCGGGGTCATTCCGGGTGTGGTGCTGGGTATTCCGGCAGGGTATTTTGCGGCACAGGCTTTGGCGACCACGATGGGTACGATTATCGAAGATTTTGTGCTGGCTCCCCGTGCGATCTTCTTGGGCATTGGTATAGGCTTGGCTGTGCCTGTGTTGGCAGCGCTTCTCCCGGTGTTTAATGGGACACGGGTCAAGATTTTGGATGCGATGCTCGATCTCGGCATTAGCTCCAAGTATGGCAACGGCCCCATTGCGAAATTGATTGCCAAACTGCCTGTTTCAATCAACGTGCGTCAGGGTATGAGCAATGTTAGCCAGAAAAAGGGTCGGCTGGCCTTCACCGTGCTGACGCTGGCAATGGCGGCGGGTGCTTTCATGGGGATTTTTGCCCTGTTTGCGGCCATTGACGATCTGATGGATACCATTGTTGGGACTTACGGCGCGACGGATATTTATATCGTGCCGACACAACAACAAGATTTCAACGCGATTCAGACCACGCTGAATGAAGAAGTGGATGGTATCGCGGCGGTTGAACCGGTGAGTGGGATTCAGATCGAAATTGATGGGTATACCCCGCCTGCGAGTACCGGTGGATTCAGCTATGCCAATGGGTATGACCCAGAAGCCGAGAATCCTGCGTACAATGTCGAACTGTTGGAAGGTTCGCTGTGGGGCGAAGGCACTGACCCCTATGGCGTGGTGTTGAGCAACAATATCGCCACGACCATGAACGCCCATGCGGGTGATCGGATTACCATTCGTATTGCGGGTAACAGTCGTGAAGTCGAAGTGGTGGGTCTGGCGAAGTATCCCTTTGATCTGGTGTTCATGCGCTGGCAGGCCCTGTCTGAAATGGCGGGGTATACCCTGAATGGCGAACCCGTTGCACGTGACATCGCCATATCCCTTGATGCCGAGGACCCGACGGTCAAAGAAACCGCCGATAAGATTGACGAAATCAATGAAGTTCTGTTGGGCAAGGGCATTACCGCCAGCTATCAAAACTTCCCGGAGATCGTTGAGAACATTACCAACATGATCAACAGCTTCCGCATGATTTTCAATCTGACCGCCGCCTTGATTGCGCTGGTGGGTGGATTGGGACTGCTGACAGCCCTTTCGATGAGTGTGTTTGAGCGTCAAAAGGAAATTGGTGTGATGCGCTCCATCGGGGCAAGCTCCCGCACGGTGGTCAGCCAATTCCTGACGGAAGGTCTCATTGTTGGGTTGATCGCGTGGGCGGTAGGTTTGCCAATAAGCTACCTGCTGAGTATTGCCCTGACGGAAGCCCTCGGTTTTGGGGATATGTTGGACTTGAACTATCCGATTGCCGCGCCGATTGTGGGCCTGATTGGAATGCTCTTGGTATCCACCGTCTCTAGCCTGTGGCCTTCACTCTCGGCTGCACGTAAGACCGTCTCCGACATTCTGCGCTATCAATAAAGTTGCCCCCGAAGGGTTGCTAACGGATAATTGAGATAGGGGGATAGGTGCAAAGCCTATCCCCGCTGCTCAATCCTATAAGTAAATTGGAGGCTTGGCATAATGGACATTACGCAACGTGAAGAAAAGGGCGTGGTCGTTTTTTCGTTAAATGGTCGGATTGATAATGATGGCGCGACCAAGATGGAGCAAACGCTTCAATCGGCGGCGGAAGCAGGCAAAAGCAAAATGGTGCTGGATTTATCCACCGTGCAGTATATCAACAGTGCAGGGCTGCGTGTTCTCGCTGAATTTTTAACCTTCAACCGAGAAAAAGGCGGCGAACTCTACCTCTCGGCGGTCAACAGCCGAGTGAAGCGTGTTTTCCAAATTGTAGGGTTTGATAACTTCTTCAGGATGTTTGATAGCACGGCTGATGCGGTAAATGCTTTTTAAGGATCATGGTCATGCCTTCTGCCGACATTTTGATAGTGGATGATACCCCGGAGAACCTTAAAATCTTGGTCGGGGTGCTGAAGGATGAGGGCTATAAAGTCCGAGCGGTGTTGAGCGGACAGATGGCCCTCACAGCGGTGCGTGCGGCGGCTCCGGATTTGATTTTGCTGGACATTAACATGCCGGGTATGAATGGCTATGAGGTATGTGGACAATTAAAGGCCGATCCACAGCTTCAGCATATTCCAGTGATTTTTATCAGTGCGTTGGCAGGTGAAGTAGATTTGGTACGGTTGGCAGAAGTCGGAGCGGTTGATTACATCAGCAAACCCTTTCGCTTTGACGAGGTATTACGCAAGGTTGCCGATTATCTGCAAACGTAAGCGAGGCACGAACAATGGGTGGAGATAGTTCCTTAGTAGTACGCTTGCAACGGCGGTTTAATCTTGCGCCGGAGACAGCCTCCCTTTTAGACCCCTTTGAAATTGAAACTGATCTTGAACGCAAAGCCAGCACCCTTGATATTTTGAGCCGGGGGTGGATGCTGCTTATTATTTTCTTGTTTATTATTGTCACCCTTTTTTTTGTGGTGTCGCTGACCACCGGAGGGTTTCAACGCCAATATTTAACAGAAGGCTTCTCAGATATTGAAATTGCCCAAGCTGCCATTATCAACTTGGGTATTTTTGCGGTTTTGTTGGGGCACGCCAGCCTTAGCTATATGTTAAATAAACGCGGTTTTACACGAGTGGCGACTTATGTTTTTAGCTATGGTCAACTCGTGATGATATGGAGTCTGTGGATACTGCTGCTGCTGGTTTCGGATTGGGAAGATATTCCCGACGATATGAAGGTCAATATCATGTCGTTGGAATATTTGTTGGGAATTTCGACCCTTGTGACGTGTGTTTTGATCGGCTATCGGGCAAGTTTCTTGGTGACGCTCGTAAATACCGTCGCTACGTTTGTTGTCAGCCCGATTTTTGTTCAAGATGTTGCGATTGCGCCAATATTTTTCTGGTGGATTGTGGCAATTGCGGCGTGGCAGAATGAAAAAACCCTCAAGCGCACCTATGGCAAATTGCGGGCGGCGCGTGGCAATTTGGAGCAGTTGGTCGAAACACGCACACAACAGCTTTCGCAGCGGACGAAAGAATTGGAACGGGCTAAAGAAGAGGCCGAAGCTGCCAACCTTGCCAAGAGCACCTTCCTCGCCAATATGAGCCATGAACTGCGTACCCCGATGAACGCGATTTTGGGGTTTGCCCAACTTATGGAGCGGGACGCCAATCTGACGACGACCCAACAAGAAAACCTCACTGTCATTTCGCGCAGCGGCGAACATCTTTTGCAACTGATTAATGACGTGCTGGAAATGTCCAAGATTGAAGCCGGGCATACGACGCTCAATATCACTAATTTTGATCTGTTTAATTTATTGGACACGATTGAAGAACTGCTGCATGTGCGGGCTGAAAATAAGGGCCTGCTGCTGACGTTGGAACGGGCGCTGGATGTGCCACAGTATATTCAAGGAGATGAAAGCAAACTGCGCCAAGTGCTGCTCAATCTGTTGGGCAACGCCATCAAATTTACACCAAAGGGCGGGGTAACACTTTGGGTAGAACGGGCGTCGGTGGAGGGCGAACAAGCCAGTTTGCGTTTCAGGATTGAGGATACCGGGCCGGGAATTGCCGCCCATGAAATCCCTCATTTATTTGATGCCTTTGTGCAATCCGAAAGTGGTATCCAATCACAAGAGGGAACGGGCTTGGGCCTCACCATCAGCCGTCAATATGTGCGCATGATGGGGGGTGATATTGAGGTCAAGAGCGAGGTGGGCAAGGGGTCTACCTTTGTATTTGATGTTCGCACCAAAGTTGCGCCTGCCGCCGATGTCCGTAATATGCCAACTGTTCAGCGCGTCATTGGATTAACACCGGGACAGCCGACCTATCGGATATTGATTGCCGAAGACCGCTGGGAAAATCGTGCGCTGCTGCTGCGACTGCTTGAGCCATTGGGATTTGAACTGCGGGAGGCCGCTAATGGTCAAGAAGCCATCGAGATTGCCGAGGCATGGCAACCCCATTTGATATTTATGGATATGCGGATGCCTGTACTAGATGGCTACACGGCGACTAAACAAATCAAGGCGGCTACACAAGGTCAATCGCCATTGATTATTGCCCTAACCGCCAGTGTCTTTGAACATGAGCGCATGACGATTTTGGAACAGGGTTGTGATGATTTTATTCGGAAGCCGTTTCGGGAAGAGGTCATCTTTGAAAAATTGGCGCAGCGTTTGGGTGTACAGTTTATTTATGAAGAAAAGAAGCCGTTGTTGACGCCATCCAATGTGAAATCCACGCAGGATTTATCACAGAATGTATTGCGGTCACTGCCACTGGAATGGGTGGCGCATTTGTATCATGCGGCAAGTATGGCGGACACCGAAGAAACATTGGCGCTCATTCAACAGATCGAGGCGCAAGATACCCATTTGGCGTCTATGCTGACTCATATGGTAGAGAATTTTCGTTTTGACCGCATTATGGCGTTGACACAGGGAATATCAAAATGAAATCTGGGAATTTGAAATTTTTGTGGATATGGCTGGCGTTATTTTGTGCAGTGGCGCTGGTCGGGGGCACACTGCTAGATATGAAAGATATGCCATCCGTAACGGCACAGGACCCCACCAGTACCGGGACGCCAGAAGATGAATATGGCAACCCGGAACTGCTGGCGGAGGTTGATTGGCTGGCGGAAAATTTGGACGACCCCTTACTGGCAGTCTTAGATATGCGCCCACAAGCCGAATACAACTTGGGGCACATCCCCGGCGCGGTACAGATTGAAGTGGCCTCTGTTCGTGCAACTGTAGACGGGATCAAGGCCCAAATCCCTGACGCGGAAACCATGTCGGCACTATTGGGCGAATGGGGATTGACGCCGGAGATGACCGTCGTGATTTATGACGATAATAACCTGTTGGATGCGGCGTTGATGTTCTGGACGCTGGATACCTATGGACATGCCGATATTAAACTGCTGAATGGTGGTTGGCAGGCATGGGATGGCGCGGAACTGCCCCAAGAGACGGAAGCATCTGAAATTGAACCGACGGAATATGAAGTTGAAGCACTGCCCGAACACAATGTTGACCGCGAGTGGGTATTGGCCCATCTGGATGATCCGAAGATTCAACTGATTGATGCCCGCAGCCCCGAAGAATTCTCTGGCGAAACTGTCCGCGCCACACATGGGGGGCATATTCCCGGCGCGTTTAATATGAATTGGACAAATAATTTGGAGAATGGCTATTTCAAGTCGCAGGGCGATCTTGAGACCCTCTATGAATCGCTAGATTTAGCCAATAAGGAAATGATTGTCACCTATTGTCAAACCGGACATCGTGCATCAGTCGCCTATTTCACCATGCGTTTGATGGGGTTTAAAAACGTGGCCGTTTATGACGGCTCATGGGAAGATTGGGGGAATCAAGACGACACCCCCATTGAAACGGGCTTGTAATGGAGCGAATTTAGGATACCCTCCTCAAAATTAATGGGGTAGGTTTTCTTTTCAGTACGGAAGATAAAAATCTCGCTATAATCTAAACCATCACTCAAATTTCAAGCGCCACGTAAGCGGGGATTTGTGGCACCCCAGAAGAGGAGCGTGAACCATTCAATACTTACCTGCTCACCCCATTTTGTTGAACTCGCCGTTAATGAAATTCGTCGTCACCATCCATCTGTTGTCGTATTAGCCACCCTTAGCCCCGGCTGTCTGCTGATTCAAACCCCTATCCCATTCGATCCGTTTACCCGTCCCTTTCGAGATCGCCTGCCGATTTACCTTCATCATCTGGCCCCTATTCAGCAAACGGTGGCGCTGCATCAAGCTGAGCAAACCATTGAAAAATGGATATGTCGCCATCCTACCGCTATCCTTCAGGCCCGCATTTTGCCAGATATGGTCAATGGCGCGGACGCCATTTCGATGTCGCCTGCCCATACGTTATTGCAGAGACTCCAACAATCCAATGGTAAAACGGCTACATCTGCCAGCAAAATTCTATCGGTGGCCCTTGCGCGGCAAAACACCAAATGGAAGGCGTTTATTGGGGTTTCATGGGCCAATCAAAATATCTCACCCTATGCGGGTGGGGTGCGTCCCTATGCCGTTCAGATGCCCAATCGGGCTGGTTATAAGCTGTTGGAGGCATTGGCGGATTTTGGTATTCGGTTGCGAGCCGGGGACAGTGCGCTTGATTTGGGGGCCGCACCGGGAGCTTGGACGATGGTGCTACGCCAGCATGGATTAAAAGTGACCGCCGTCGCCCCCACCGAGATGTATCCCGATTTACTCAACGACCCATTGGTGGCTTATCGTGGGATGACCGCCGAAGAATATCTGCCGTCTGCTGAAGGGCCGTTTGAGGTGATTGTCAATGATATGCGCATGGACGCACAGGATTCCAGTCGCTTGATGGTCAGCTATGCCCAACATTTACACCCGGATGGTATTGGGATTATGACCTTGAAGCTGCGCCAGCCCAATATGCGGCGGCTGATGGATCATTCATTTCGGATTTTGCGCCGCGCTTACAAGATTATGCAGGTGCGGCAATTGGTGAGTAATCGTCAAGAGGTGTGTTTGTTTTTGCGGCCAAAAATTGAGTGAGGATTGCCCCTCTCCTATCGGGCGTTCCAAACCGTCAGGAGAGGGGAAAACCGAGGGGTACAGCGAGGGACTACTGTTCAAAAGCGCCGATGTCGGGGCCATTTCCATTGAAGGGAAGGTTAACCGGGGTATTGGCGCTCCATGAGATAGAGCGATTCACTGTGATGGTATTGGTATCGTAGTTGATGCTGACAATCGTCACGGTTTCACTGCCGACCCGGATAGAATCAGCCACAATCATGCCGTTGTAGCCCGCATGGAAGTAACCCGCATCCTTGACTTGGATGACCGTACCAGAACCCGCACTGACGGTTTCGGTGAGGCTTACCCCCGCGTCAATGGCTGGGGAGTTGGATTGCAGGTGCAGGTCAAACTGATTGGCTGATGGGTTATACGCGACGAAGTTGGGGTTGCCTTCTTTGTTGCCCCAGAAATTTTGAGGATAGCGGGTGTTAAACCAGTCGGCATTGGCGTCACCAACCCCGGCGACGTAGATGGGGCATTCCCCATTCCCATTGCCGCCTGCGTTCAAATTCTGCTGGCAGGTGCTGGCGCGTGGGTTTTCGATCAGGTTGCCCGCCACAATCATGCCAGCGAAGGGCGGACGATTGCTGCTGCCGGAAACTTCGATGGTGAGTTGGAAGGGATTGTTACCCGCACCCGCCAAGTTACCATAGATGATGTTGTTCTTGACAATATCATCGTGCAGTTCAGTGCCCAAGCCGTGATTGGTAATTGAAATACCGGTACCCATCCATTCAAACCGATCAAGGCCGTTGTTCACGATGGTGTTATGGAAGATGTGGTTGCCATAATCCATCGGGGCATAGTTGCCAAATACGGTGACAATCAGGCCGACATGGTCGCTGTTGCGGATGACATTGCGACGGAAGATTGTGGCGACAGCGGTTTCTTCGTACCCCAAGCCACCGTGTTGGGCCTCGGAATTATTGGAGCGCAGGAAGGTATTGCCTTCAACCAGATTGCGAAAGGCTGGATAAATCGTACCGGCAGGCGCATCACCGGGGTTGACAAAGTAGCCCAGATAGATGCCCTTTTGCCAATCGTTATCAAAGGTGTTGTTGCGGATGATGTTATACGGCGCGTTGACAATGATGCTGCCTTGAGCGCCATAGGTGAAGTAGTTCCCCTCGATGAGGTTATATCCACCTCGGTTCATATCACCCGTGATCCCAATATGGTTGCCTTCTTGGTCGCCACCCTGATAACGACCCCAGCGGTCAAAACGGGAGTTCAGAATCTTGTTATAAGAACTGAAGCGCAGGGCGACACCATTGAAATTGCGCTGGAGACCAGACGGATAGGTGGGATTCATGAATTCGATATTCTGAAGGGTGATGTGATCAGAATTCTCGATATGCGCCCATGCGTCTAGTGGTTCTTCAACGCGCAGATTTTCGAATACGATATAACTCTTGCCAATGGCCTCAATATTGCGGTAAACACGGTTGTCACCGTCAATGAGTGGACGTTCGCCGGGGTAGCCCTTGATCGTGACAGGCGCATTGGCTGTCCCAGAATTAGGAGTGATTTTTTCGTAGTAGGTGCCAGCGCGAACGATGATGGTATCACCGGGTTGAGCACGACCCGCCGCATATTGAATGGTGCGATAGGGCGCGTTTTCAGTACCCGCATTGCTGTCCTGACCCGTTGGTGCGACATAGAAGGTTCGCCCTATGGGTGCTGGTGTCGTTGGCGCAGGGGTGGTGGGTGCCGGAGTCGTAGGGGCGGGCGTGGTCGGCACTGGTGTTGTTGGCACCGGAGTAGTGGGTGCAGGGGTGGTCGGCGCTGGTGTTGTAGGAGCGGGTGTTGTGGGCGCCGGGGTGGTCGGTGCTGGTGTGGTTGCCGTTGGTGTAGCACGATTGATGACAAAGGTCTTGGTGACCCATACGGTGACAACACCTGTTTGGGCGGTCATACGGGCGCGTAGCGTGTAGGTACCGTTTGTGAGGCTATTGTACAGTCTATCGGGCATGACATTGCAAGGAACATTGCCTGTAAATACACAGAACGCGGCTGAACTTTCGGTGACTGAGTGAATGACCTGACCCGCTGGATTCAAAACTTCAAACGCCACATTGGTCACACCCGCGCCATCCTGCGTCCCGATGGCGGGATTATAAGCAACGGCTTGGAAGCCGGTCTGTGAAATACTGGTAATGGGCTGATTGCTGCTGCTTGGACTGACGATGTTCAAGAACAACGGTTGGGGTACTGGTGTAGTCGGCGCAGGGGTAGTGGGTGCTGGCGTCGTTGGAGCAGGGGTGGTTGGGGCAGGCGTCGTCGGTGTTGGGGTAACAGTACCGCCCTTGCTCAAGATCAATTTGCGCTGTGCCCAAGCCGACTTTTGGCCGTTATTCGAGGTAGCTTGAACACGCAGTGTATATTCCCCAGCCTTTAATCTGCTATAGAGATTGCTTGGCATGGGTTTACAGCGTCCGCTGGCATCGGTGAAAGCGCAGTAGGGTTGGCTGCCCTCAGTACGGGTATGGACGACGCGGCCAGTTGCATCTACCAGTTCAAAATAGATACTGGCGATACCTGACCCATCCTGCGTTCCGACAGCGCTATCGAAAGCCGATGCTTGGAAACGGGTTTGGTCACGATTGGCAAAGACAGCGCCATCTGTTGCCGGAGTTACGATTTGCACATTGACCGCCGCTACAGGTGTTGTGGGAGCGGGTGTGGTTGGCGCAGGGGTGGTCGGTGCGGGTGTCGTTGGGGCAGGGGTGGTTGGGATAGGAGTTGCCTCGCCAGTGAAATTGAAGGTACGGCTTATCCAGCCTGAAAGCTGACCATTACTGCCAACAGCTTGCACCTTGAGCGTATAAACGCCATTGGTCATGAGGGCATAGGCATCACTCGGCATCGGTAGGCACGCCCCATTTTGATCCATATAGGCACAATAAATGGGGTCACTCTCGGTGTGTTGATAAACCGACGCCCCATTTGGCCCATATAGTTCAAAGCTGACTTGGCTGATACCGCTGCCGTTGGTTGAGCCAACAAGTGGATCAAATGCAATCACTTGGAAATTAGTCTGTGCGATGGCAATGATGGTTTGCCCTTCACTGACAGGCTGCACAAATGTCACCACAGGCAAAATTTGACCCGGCTGTGTGGGGGGCTGCGTAACAGGTGGGGGCGTTCCATTGCTTGGAGGCAAGGGGGTTGCACTGTTGATGATAAATGTGCGATTCACCCAAGCCGAAGCGGTTCCATTAAACGCCACTGCCTGTGCCATCACGGTGTAGGTACCGGGGGTTAGGCTGGCAAACATATCGGCTGACATGGGCAGACAAAGACCATTTTGATCGGTAAATGCGCAATAGATGGCATTCGATTCGCTGCTGCTGAACACAACCAACCCGGATGGGCCGACCACTTGGAAATTGACCTGCGCGATACCACTGCCATCAGCACTCCCGACATTTGGGTCTAAGGCCGCAACCTGAAAAGCTGTTTGGTTAATGTCAACGACGGGTTCTCCCTCAATCACCGGACGCACAAAACTGACCACCAATGGGAGGTTACTGGGTGGCTGCGTTACCACTGGAGGTTGAGTCACCACGACGGGTGGTTGGGTCACAATGGTGGGTGGCTGATTCGGTGGGGCAGGGGGAATGGGCAGTATCGAAACAAATTCGACCATATCTGGCCCATACAATTGATCGCCTGTGACGGTGGTTCCCAAGAAGGCACCCCACCAATCATATTGACTAATTTCTTGAATATCTTGGAGGCGATACTGCATCACGAGGTCGCCTGCGATGTCATTGTTGACATCATAAATAACCATATTCAGAGGCAGTGCCCCTGCAAAATTGATGGAGTTGGGGTCTATGGTGTTAACATCCACATATTCCATAACCCCCGGCGCTTCGCACAAATAGGGATCATTGAGCACACCGGAATAGGCGACTACCGTCACTACGTCGCCGACTGCCCACGCATCGGTTTTGACACACAATATACGTCCGCTGGCATTGGCAGGTTGGACAGAATCGGGTGACACGAATAGCGATAGGGATGCAAACATTAAGACAAAGAATAGAGACAAACGACGGGATACTAGAGATTGAAACATTGATACACGCTCCTTGACAGAATTGAGCGGGGACTGTTTCTTAATCGTTATTTTACGAAATTCACGAACCATACGTCCTCGCTTTTTCTGTGGAACCGCATTGGAAAGCGGTTTTTCTTCGGCAATGAGCCTTAAGAAATTATGAAAAATTTCTGAAGACTAAAGAAAGAATAAATGAATTGCGTAAATTCGTAAAGAAGCGCAATTCCAACTTTTGTAAAGATTTGTCTTGAATTAAGAGTACAATCGTTGAGATGAACCAATTGAGATGACGTGTTCTCAATGCAAGTGTGGGATTAGGGGGAATGGTCGAATTAAGTTATCGTGCTAACATAAATCCAATAACGATACAGACAAAAAAACCCCATCAACGTGGGCGGCTAATAGCTGGATTGAGGCTGAAAAATGGGCATTTTGTTGAGTCAGGTAGAGGATTCTAGGCCAATTTGAGGATTAATACGTGAATATTGTAAATGAATTCTGACAATGCTTGGGAGTATCAAGCACCACCAAGCGCGATAGGATTTGTCGAAGGGACTTCACTACCGGTCATGGGTTCGTCAGAAATACCGAGCGCGTCGTATTCATTTAATGGAGCCGGAATCTCAAAGATGAATGTGCCCTGCCCCTGTTCATCCACACGAAAGACGCCGCCACTGATGGGTTGATTGTCACGAATAAACCACAATTGATAGGCACGATCCGATGCTAAGGCCGGGAGATTATTGGATACCAGCAATGCACTGTTACTGGCAGGTGTCCAAATAACGGATGCCAATGACTCACCTGTAGAGGATTCCAAATTGATGCGACTGGCTTCTCCGCTGGCTAGGGCGGCGAAGAATTGATTTTGCCGTGTTAACTGATCGCTCAGTTCGTCAATTCTGGTTTCTTGCTGCTGCTGTTCATCGCTGAGATTAAACAGACGGGTAATTAAGACCATATTGATGACCAGCAAGAGCGCTGCTGCTGCCAATGTGAAACGGGCGAGGGTGGGGGTCAGCCAACGCACTGAGGCCTTTGGAACAGAGGCAGGCACTGGGGATGATTGACGTTGGGCCACCGCAGTCATTAATTTGTCATGCAAAGCGGCAGGGGGTGTTATCGGTGGTGCGGTGTAGGTAATTGCACCTGCCAAACGCATAAAATCTGGCAACTCGGCGGCGACTTCCGGGCATTCATCCAGCAACGATTCCACTAGGCGGGTTTCTGCCTCATCGGTTGCCCCAATGCTATAGGCAGGCAGTAATTCGCGGAGTGTGTCGCACGCTGAATTTATGCTGTTGAGTCTGCTATCGTTTGTATCCATCGCCAACTACATTACAACTCATCATATATAGAATACGTTTTTAATGCTTTAATCAGATGTCAGCCCGTCAAGAATTTACACATTATTCATTTGGCTGACCGATTGCTTCGAGCCACATCGTTTTTAATTTCTCCAAACCAAGCCTCAGCCGTGTTTTGACCGTGCCGAGCGGTAGATTAAGCTGGGCTGCGATTTCACTGTGAGACATGCCCCCAAAAAACGCGAGTTCGATAGCCTCGGTTTGGTTCGGCGGCAATTGTTGAATTAATGTGCGCAGCAGCATGGTGTCTTGTTCATCCAATAGGCCATGTTTGCTGCTCATATTCAACACATCTTCAATATCTATCGCTGACCATGATGGACGGCGCTGTTCTTTGCGAAGCCGATCAATGGCGGTGTAGCGAGTAACAGTCATGAGCCAATTGAGCAGCTTGCCGCGTGTGGAATCCCAACTATCGGGTTGATCCCAAATTTTGAGGAATATATCTTGGGTCACTTCTTCGGCGAAACCTGCGTTCTGCAATACTCGCATTGCCAAGCCATAGACCAACCCGCCGAAGCGTTGATATAGCTCGGACAGGGCAGATTGATCGCGTAGCTTGATGCGATTTATAAGGTCGGTTTCGTCAAACGCAGTGTTATCTGGCATATGCTAATGAGCTACCATGAATGAATATGCTTAGTGTAGCATATCTGCCGCGACATTAAAATTTGATGAGTTTTCCCCGTCCAGAAATCTAATGTCGAGTTGGGAAACGATAGCTATTATAAATCCCCTATCTTCGAGGCTGAATAGGTTCTCCCCCCCACCCCTATTCAGCTAATGGCGAGGATAGGGGAATTCTCTTTGATAGACGCAAAAAGCAGATCAGCGGTTGCCATCTGTTTAGGATATACAACCGCCGTAAGTGAGGAAATACGAAGAAGGTTTGATCGAGGGCTTACAGGATTTGCTCTCAATGAAAAATTAGGTAATTTCGATCAACTCACCATCATCGCTCCGCATGTAACGGCGGGGTTGGTCATCGTTTTTGTGCTTGGCTAGAGTCTCATTTTTACGTTTAATCGGGCCGCTGTTGTTTTGCTGCCAGCCCTTCACCAATTGAATCCCCATGCCCAAAAACAAGAATGGGATTGCCAGCGCGAATGTAACACCGAGAATGATAGGGTTGTCGCCAATGTAGGCAATACCCTTTGAAACGGCGGTAAAAGCCAGCCAACCAAGCGGCCACATCAGCCAGCTAAATCTCCACATCGTATGTTTTCCGCCATGACCCCACCACCACATGATGTTTACTCCTGAACCGGGTTTATCGTTGATGGTTTATTCTAGGACAATCTACAAGGCCGAAATACCCCTCTTTTGGGGAGGGTTATATTCTTTATACGTAATTTGTTTATGAGGGTTGCGGCGGGCGGTAAAATTCGTTTGCCAATGTCACCTCATATAAATAAGGAGTCCCGAGTGATAGAGATTCGACCTGCATCGGCGGCGGAATTTTTAGCCATTTTTGAGCGCCTCAAAACTATTCCAATGCAGTGGGCAGACATTGACCCCGTGCGTTCATTATTTCAGGCAGCTTTTGATGGGGATCACATCGTCGGGTTTGCGCGTTTTGAGCCGGATGAACACGGGGCACTTTTGGGGTCGCTGTATGTTGAACCTGCCTATCGAAAAGCCGGGTTGGGGCAGGCCATTGTTGAATATGTGGAGGAATTAACCCGTCAGCGTGGTCTCACTCAGCTATTTGTGTTTAGCACCGAGGCAGGGGGCTTTTTTCAGCGTTTGGGATTTGTGGAGACACCTGTCGAAAAGACGGTGCAAACTATTCCACATTCTCCACAAGTGGAATGGTATGTGCAGCATCCGCATTATCTGGCGGAAGAAGTGACGTATGTGAAGCACGTCTAGTTATTTGATTTTATCGCCCAGCGCTTTTTTGACGGCTTCACTGGCCCGCAGCACGCCCCTGACCTCCAATGAATGAATCGCGGCTTGGGCGAGTTCGGGGGTCACATTATTATCTATAAACGCCATGCCAACGACTTTAATTTCAAGGGGTTGACCTTTGGCAGCGACGGCTTCTAGGTCTTTGCGCCCATAACTGACGATACCGATAGCAAAAGATTTGCGCGTGACAACTTGCCCAATATGTGATTCATGCGTATTGAGCAGATTGCGGACGGCGGTCTTGATTAAGTCAGTGCGGGTCGAATAGAAGCCTTCTTCGACCAGTAGATCAATTTTGCCTAAGTCCACGACACTCAAATTGATGGTGATTTTTTCGGTTGTGTTTTCAGTCATGGTTGCTACTCCAATGTGAGACCAATAAGTTTGACATGGTGAGCGAGGGCGGCATGTATGGTCGGACTGGCGATAATTGCCCCATAGACCGTAAGGCTGGATAAAGTCTCGGCTACTAGGTCGGGTGGGGTGCTGTCGTCAATCGCAAGAATGCCAATGACCTTCATCGAGAGGACTTGGCCCAGACTGCGGTAGGCTTCGAGGCGTTGGCGACTGAGATAAATATAGCCGATGCTGTCGGGTACACTCGGAATAATTGCCTGTCCCATATTGACCATCTCCTTACCATCCAGTGGGATGTTATATGGAATATGGTATCACGAGAAAAACATCCTGTCAACATCCCACTGGATGGTATATGGATGATTATTGATGATGTTTTTGTATAATTTCAGCCAATCTTGCATCAAGACTGATTAAGTAATCCTTGCCATACGGCCCATTTTCAAGCATATCTAATAGGTGAGACGGCAAATCCTGTGTGATTTCTTGGCAGTTGCAAGCCGCACCGAGCGCAATCGTGGCAACGGTGTCCACATCGCCTGTAAATGCAATACAGTCTTTCAGTAAACTACTCATGCTGTCGTTTCGCATTACGGCGGTAATGGCGGCCTGCACACTCATCCAGCCTTTTGCTTTGACCTTGCCCACATAAGGCTTTGACCATATGTGGCTATTTGGTACATGCTGTTCTAAAAATTGACCAAGTTCTGCTTTTGGGCCGAGGTGGTAGATAAAATAATGAGACATCAACGCCGCCGCAGTAGCCGCTTGGATACCATCCGGTGTATTGTGGGTGATGGCCGCTTGTATTTTGGATTTTTCGATGACTTCCCCAATGGTTGGAAAGATGCCAATTGGGATGGCCCGCATTGCTGCGCCACTTTTGTCGCTGTCGGGGATGATTTTTGCCAAGAATTCTGCCCCATCGTGTACCTGCTGCAAAAAACCATAAAATGAACCTGCGTACCCTTCACGGGGATCACGTTTAAAGGCTTTGACAAAGCGGGTCGCAAGATTAAGGGGTGCCCATTCCAAGCCAGCGATGATGACCTCGGCGATTGCAATACTCATCTGGGTGTCGTCGGTATAATGCCCCGGTAAAATATGATGTTTAGGATGCTTCACGTAATTTGATAGATCATTTAAGCGTGTAATGTTGTCCGTCGCGTATTCAAAGCCTGCCCCATAAGCGTCGCCAACTGCGAGTTCTAGCATCATAGGTTATTTCTCCCTGCCTGTTTGACAAGCCACAATAGATTTTTATAAGAAAATCGCTGAAATGGGAACATCAGCGGTGTATTGTCGTATTATGATTGTTGCGAATTCTATATTGGGTTTTCTGCAAAGGAGCAAAATGGCCCAAAAACAAGGCAAGGCCCTGACCCTGCCTTTTATGCGTAACAAAGATGGTCAAACGGTCAGTATCACATGGCCGCTCATCAAACGGGTATTCACCTATGCCCGACCCTATCGCCGCCAAATTAGCGCGATGCTGGCGGTGATTTTGTTTACTACACTGGTCGGGTTGCTGCGCCCGCTGATTTTCCGCGATTTGATTGATGTTACCCTACCCGAAAAGGATTTGGGACGGCTGAATCTGTTGGCTGTCGGCTTGTTTTTCATTCCGCTGATGGGTGGAGCGCTCAAAATTTGGCAAAAGCGGCTGAGTTCGACAGTGGCAGAAGGCGTGACCTATGATTTACGCATGGGCCTCTATAACCATCTGCAAAAGATGTCGCTGCGGTTTTATACCAACACCAAAACAGGCGAGTTGATGAGCCGCCTCAATAATGATGTCAAAGATGCACAATCCGCCATCAGCAATACGATTGTGGATATTATTAGCCATCTGGTGCAATTAATCGCAACATTGGTGGTCATGCTGGCGTTGGAATGGCGATTGACCGCACTGGGTATCTTGATTTTGCCGCTGCTGATTCCGCTGGCAAAACGCTCTAGCACCATTCAGCGCGACTTGGCCCGCGAATCTATGGACGACAACGCCAAAATGAACGCCCTCATGCACGAAACGCTAAATATTGGCGGGGTGCTGCTGGTCAAACTTTTTGGGCGGCGGCGCGAGGAAGTCAATCGTTTCGATCAACATGCGGGGATGGTACGCGATATTGGCGTCAAACGCTCAGTGGCCTCAGTGCGTTTTTCGGTGGTGATGGGCCTGCTAGGGGCAATCGGCACGGCGGTGGTCTATTGGGTTGGTGGCTATATGGTGCTGAAAGGGGTATTTACCATCGGCACGATTGTGGCTTTTAGCGCCTATCTGGGTCAGTTTTACAGCACCTTGCAAAGTCTCTCGAATGCACCGATTAGTTTTGCGACCTCGTTGGTCAGCTTTGAGCGCGTGTTTGAGGTGATTGATTTGCCGTTGGATATTGCCGAAAAGCCGGATGCGCGGGTTCTGGACAATGTGCAGGGACGCATTGAGTTTGAAAATGTCTCGTTTCGTTATGACACCGAGAATGAAATCGGCCTCAGTTATGTGCGGCGGCATGGACAGGTACATCAAGTGGAAGCGGTGCTGTCGGGGGATACTAACGGGGCAGCAAAAGCGGAGGTCATTGAGGAAGTGGCTGAACCGAGCGCCTATAGCCAAGCACGAGTGCAAGCATTGGATGGAGTATCGTTTACCATTCAGCCGGGGCAATTGGTGGCATTGGTTGGACCGAGTGGGGCAGGCAAAACTACCACGACGTATCTCGTCCCCCGTTTATATGACCCCACCGCAGGCCGGATTTTGCTAGATGGGCATGATTTACGGGATGTGTCTTTAGATTCGCTGGCGGAAAATGTGGGTATGGTGACACAAGAAACGCACCTGTTTCATGATACCATCCGCACCAATTTGCTCTATGCGCGGTTGGACGCCACCCAAGCTCAAATCGAGGCGGCATGTCGGGCGGCGAACATCCATGATTTCATTATGGGCCTGCCGAATGGTTATGAGACGATTGTGGGGGAACGCGGTTATCGGTTGAGTGGGGGCGAAAAACAACGCCTTGCCATTGCCCGTGTTATCCTCAAAAATCCGCGTATCTTGGTGTTAGATGAGGCCACCAGTCACCTCGACAGTCAATCGGAGGCGCTCATCCAAGACGCGCTCAAAAGGGTCATGGCAGGGCGCACCAGCATTGTGATTGCTCATCGCCTTAGCACCATCCTTGCTGCCGACCTCATTTTAGTCATGGATCGTGGGCAGGTGGTTGAGCGTGGCACACACAGCGAATTGCTGGCGCAAAATGGCCTCTATCGGCAGTTGTATGAAACCCAATTTAGCCGTGAGCTAGTGGGGCATCAATTCCCCGACTAATTCCTGTACACGACTAACCAATTCACGCGGGAGAATCGGTTTTTGCAGATAAAGATCGGCTCCCGCATCAATACTAGCGCGTTGGGTGTGCGAATCACCCAGTGCCGAGAGCATCATGACGGGGGTGGTATGGGTATCGGGCCATGTGCGCAGTTCGCGGCAAAGCTCGATGCCATTCATCCCCGGCATCATCACATCTAAAATGAATAGGTCGGGTTTGATATTGCGCATCAAATCTAAGGCATCTAGCGCGTTGGTGGCCTTCCAAACAGTGAAACCTTGACGCTTGAGCATGGTGCCAAAAATTTCCAAAAGCGACGGTTCATCATCAACTAACAAAATCTGCTTCTCTGACATGCTGCCAGCCCTCCTGCACAGCGATGGCATCCTCTTGAGGCTGTTTAGTCTTGGGGTTGCTACTATTCGTTACAATCCCCACTGACTTTTAGCATAAGGGAAAATCCGCCAATGAGACTAGGGACTTTAGGCGGATTTTATTTTATAGCAGGTGGGCGCGACCCCTTAGTAGGGACAAGGATGGTGACGGCTTTGGGCAACACTTGTATATCAATTTTATTGAACTTGACCAGTTCGCCATCACAGACTATTTGCTGCGGCGGGTCGGCGACGATTGAGGCTTTTCGCACCTGCCACTGTTGCAACGGGCCAGCGAGTTCCCCCGAAAAAACGGCCCCGGCAGCAGCAGACAAAACGGTTCGCAAATTGACCTCTTGAATGACCAACACATCCAGCAGACCATCGCTAACATCTATCGCGTGTGATAATTTGAGTTCACCGACCCCCACACTGCCAAAGGTTGTGACCATGCAGTTGATTCCATCAATCTCGATTTTTTCCCCATCCAATTCCAGATGGTAGTGGGTGGTAGGGAAATTACGGAGATTTTTAAGGGCGGCATTCACGTAAGCGAAAATGCCATTGCGATTTTTGGCTTCCCGGTCTGCTTCCTTATTCATTTCGGCTTCGAGGCCTATCCCTAGATGAAAAAATACTTGGTCGCCGACGATGCCCATATCAATCGCTTTGGGGGTGCTACGGTTGTTCTCTAATAAGGAGATGGCTTGAGAAAAATCACGCGGGATGCCCAGTTCGATGGATAACACATTGGCCGTACCACCCGGTAGAAGGAGCATGGGAATTTGACTGTCGCGGAGGCCATTGGCGACCTCGCGCACCGTCCCATCACCCCCATAGGCCGCAACAGCATTCACTCCGGCTTCGACGGCGGCTTGCGCAAAACGAGTGGCATCGCCCGCCTGCTTCGTAATAAACATTTCCCAGTCCACTTCGAGTGTATTCAGGGTATCATTTAACGTCTTTAGAAAAGGCTCATCGCGGCCTGCGGCTGGGTTGACGATGATATGCACCTTTTGATAACGTGTAGAGGGCATATTTTGGCTTTTCCTCACTCCCTAGATTCGGATATGCTTTAGAGGAGATTATAACGCGGGAGATCGCATGGCGGATTTAAAAGCTAGTTTTCGACGATTCGCTGTCTCAATCGAAAATCGGATGGATCGCTTGCGGCGGAGCCGAAAGGAATATGGCCCACTTACGATCATAGCCTATCTTGGGCATGGAACCAGCAAAATGCTGCATCTCAAAGGGCGGGTCGTGGCCGATTATCGTGTAACCAGCCCATTGGAAACGGATAGTGGCTGGAAAAACCTCCTCAATAACTTTCGGCGGTTTCATACCCATGAGATTCCATATGCCAAAGTTCGGGCTGGTTATGGCGACGTGGAGCAGGAATTTACGGCGAACGATGATGGGTACTTTGCAGTGCATATGGAATTGGGCCAAACGCCGTCCGAGGATCAATTTTGGCATGATGTCAAAATCGAACTGGTTGAAGATATTTCCGTTCAGGCAACAGGCCGTGTGCTCATTCCGCCAACCCAAATTCAATATGGAGTAATCAGTGATTTGGATGATACCGTCATCAAATCGGATGTGGTGCAAGTTACGAAACTGTTGACTAATACCTTCCTGCGTAACTCCCGCACACGCTTGCCTTTTGCAGGAGTAGCCGCGTTTTATCATGCCTTACAGCAGGGAACAGTGGGGGGCTTTAATCCAATTTATTACGTCACCAGCGGCATCTGGAATTTATATGATGTGTATCTGGATTTTTTGCAGATACAAGGCATTCCCATTGGCCCAATTTTTATGACTGACTTGGGCCTGAGTGAGCAATATCTCTTTAAGCCGGGTCGTTTTGAGCATAAATTGGCCGTCATTCGAGAGTTGCTGCAAACACATCCCAATCTATCCTTTATTCTCATTGGGGACAGTGGTGAAAAAGACGCCGAAATCTATGGACAGGTTGCTATTGAGAATCCGGGGCGCATATTGGCGATTTATATCCGCGATGTGAGCCAAAAACGGCGCGATGATGAGGTCAAGGCCATTATTGAGACGGTACGGGAAAGTGGCACGGAGATTTTGCTGGTCGAAGATACGATTACGGCGGCGACCCATGCCATCGAGCGCGGTTATATTAAACCGGAAACACTCTCGGCAATTCAACGAGCCCAGCGCAAAGACACCCCGCCCTCCAATCCGGTTGAGTCGCTCCGAAAGGCGGCTAAGGACAAATCAGGAGGCTAGGACAAAACGCTCTAAAGCCTCGGCGATGCCATCATGGTCGTTGCTGGCAGTGACATAATCGGCGGATTTTTGCACCTCTGGTTTAGAATTGCCCATCGCTACACCAATCCCCGCCAATTGCAGCATCCCAATGTCGTTTTCACCATCCCCAAACGCAATGACATGCTCCGGCGGCATATCTATAAGTTCCAAAAGATGGCTGAGGCCGTTCCCTTTGGATGCGCCGGGGGGTAGCACTTCCAGCATGGTATCAAGGGCTTGTACCAGCGTCACGACATCACCAATCTGATCTTGGAGATTGGTGCGGAGGGCAGTGATCCGCTTTGGCTCGTCAATAAAGGTCAGTTTATGGACGGGAACATGGTCAATGATCTGGCGCAGTGGCCCAACGGCCTCTGGTTGGGGTTCATGATAATGCGTTAGGAGGTCGGTCTGTGGGCTTTTGTAGTCGGTTAGGATGCGAGTACCACTGTAAATAACGGTGGGATACTGGCCTTTTAGTGCGGTTTCAAGCGCGATATGGGCCGGATCGGCAGCGAGAGTTTTTTGGTATAAAACATCACCCTGACCGCTGTACACCGTTAACCCTTGTATGTATACTCCGGGAGTAGTCAGGCCCAAATGTTCAATGATATGGAGAGCGGAGGTGCGGGTTTTTCCAGTGGCAAGTATCAACGGAATACCCCGCTGCATGGCTTCGCGCAGGCATTTCTCGGTACGTTGGCTGATTTCGTGATTGCTATTGAGTAAAGTTCCGTCCAAGTCGGTAACGATAAGCTGGATGGGGGATGCCATTCAATTATTTACCTTGCAGATTGGATATGGGTCTGGCTTGATTATCAACATAACCTTATGATACTTTTTTTGTAAGGGCATTGAAAGGCTTTTTTCATACGTATTACGTTAGCTGCAAGGTTAAAACACTATAGTTGAGAACGTTCGGCGCTCTAAAAATTATTGAAGCGACGAAAGATTTGAGTTTTCTTGAGAGGTGCATTGCATGGCCCGAAATGGACACCGGCACATTCTATTTGTAGATGATGATGCCGATATACGCGAGGTAGTCGAAAGCCGGTTAGAGCTTGCGGGAATTAGTGTAACCACTGCTGAAGATGGCATAGATGCACTTCATCATTTGGAGACCGGCCTTTTCCCGGACATCATTATTTCCGACATCCAGATGCCCAATATGGATGGTTTTGCTTTCTTCAGTACGGTTCGCCAAAACGACGAATGGCTTGAAATTCCGTTTGTGGGCCTAACCGAAGACATGGATGGCACCATTGCACGGCGGGCACGCATCTTGGGCATGACCGATTTTTTGCGGAAACCTTTTGACAGTGATGAATTGTTAGAGACTATCTATAGCAAAACCAAAGATAAGTCGGATGGGGATGCTGATAATGGGCGTGTTTCAACCCAGCCTGTTACACAAGCCTTGAGCCGCCCAGAACCCACTCGCCTTGAGGGACGTTCGGATTATTCACGGTTCGACAATGCCCCGGTTGTGGTGGATGATTCACCCAGCATGTCGCGGCAGATGGTCATGGCAAGCCCGAAACTTTCCGCTCCCACCAGTGCAGCAACCTCCGCCTCGGCAGGAGCAGAACTTAAATCCTATTTTCGGGTGTTGTTGTGGTACAAGTGGGTCATCATCATTTGTACTGTCGTGGCGGTTGTTTTGTCGTTTGTTGCTAGTATGCTGATTACGCCTAAATATTCAGCGAGTGCCACCCTGCGTGTTGCTTCGGCGTCCGGTGGGGTGGTGGACTATGGTTCATTGGCTCTGTCTTCGCGTTTGATGAACACCTATCGTGAGATTGCCACCAGCGGCCCGGTTATTGATGAACTCAATGCGCGTCTAGGTACAGAAGTTGCTCCCGCCATTTCGGTGGATTCTATTGTTGAAACCGAGTTGTTTACCATTACTGCAACCGACGCGGATCCCGAAATCGCCAAAGACGCCGCCAACATCATGGCCGAAATCATGGTTGAGCGCAGTTTGGAATTGTATGGTGGGACAACCGAAACCTATCGGCAGTACCTTGAAGATCAACTGCAAGAGGCCGAAGATAACTATCAACAGGCGGTACGGGCTTATGAAATTGCCATTGAGGGAGCACAGACCGATCAGGAAGCAACGAACCCTGAAGGTGGCATAACCCAATCCGCTTCATTGGTCACGGCGAAACTCGATATTTTGCAGAAGCGGGTCGAGCTTTTCCAACAGATTTATCAAGACCGCCTCAATCGCTATGAAAATGCTCTTGTCAGTGAACAACTGCGGGCCAATGCGATCAGCATTGTTGAACCAGCCTATCTCCCGACAGCCCCGTCTTCGCCCAAGAAGATGTTCAACGCTATTTTGGGTTTTGGTGCGGGATTGGTGGGTGGAGTTGGCTTGGCTTTCTTACTCGAAACCTTTAAGAATGCCTTCCGCACGGTTGAGGATGTTCAAAATGTTACTAGTCTGCCCATTTTGGCCCAAGTGCCGAATCGCGCGGGCGGGCCATTGAGCATCCTACGTCGTCGCCGTCGTGAGTTGTTCCTTACCCAGAAATCTAAACCCTCATTTTTTGAACCCTATCATCGCCTGCGCGTAACCCTGCTTGGCTCTCGATCCATCTCCAAAGGTGATGTCATTTTGCTCGCCAGTGCCGAACCGGGCGCTGGTAAGTCCACTACGACGGGCAATCTTGGTGTGGCAATGGCGGAAACAGGCAATCGCGTCATTTTGATTGATGCCGACTTCCCCCGTCATGGCTTGACTCGTATGTTTAACCAAGTGGGCAAAATGGGCTTGGGTGAGGTCTTATTGGGTCAGCAAAGCCTTGCAGAGACTATCCAAGATACCCAATGGCCCACTCTCGGATTTTTGCCTGCGGGCGCGGTAGCCGATGAAATGACAGGCCGACTATCGCCGGAGATGCTTGATGAATTGCTGGCCCAGTTGCGTCAACTCTATGACTATATCGTGATTGATTCACCCGCTTTGCTTTCCATTGCCGATGCAACCGTTATTGCAAGGCAGGCCGATGCGGTGGTGATGGTTGTCTCCATTCGACATTCGCAACCCAACGAACTGCGTATGGCTTTGCAGCAGTTGGGTGATGTGAATGCCAAGACGGTTGGGTTGGTCATTAATCGCGCCCCCAAGACCCGTGTCTACAGTTATTACGCTCGCCGATAAAAAATTAAGCCTGCCAATTGGCTACAGAGCAGGCTTTTTACTAAAGGAGACTTAGTATTATGTCCGGCAGCCGTCCGCTGCGTATCTTGATGATTGTTGAAAACTGCTCGTATCCCTTTGATGTGCGGGTACGGCATGAGGCTGAATCTTTAGCCGCCGCTGGCTATCAAGTGAGTGTAATTGCACCACGAGGCAAGAACGAAAAATGGCGGGATACCCTCAATGGGGTCTATGCCGTGCGTTTCCCAGCACCTCCCAATCGCGGGGGGATGTTAGGGTATCTGATGGAATTTGGATATGCTACCCTTGCGGTGACATGGCTGGCACTATGGCTAACGTTGCGCGGAAAAGTGGATGTAATTCATGTGCATAATCCACCAGATACGTTGTGGTTTGCGGCACTGATTCCTAAATTATTGGGTAAGAAATTTATTTACGATCATCACGACCTGTCGCCGGAATTGTTCCTCTCCAAATATGGCGAAGAGGCCAAAGAAAATAAACTGTATCGTATGCTGCTCTGGCTGGAAAAACGTTCGTGCCGCATGGCAAATTGGGTCGTGGAGGTCAATGAATCCTACAAGAAGGGTGATATTGAACGTAATGGGGTCAAACCAGAGCGTGTGCATGTCGTCCGCAACGGCCCTAACCTTAAACGAATGCGGCTTGTCCCAATTGATGAACAACTCCGTGCCAAAGCCGAAACGTTGATTGCGTATGTTGGCAATATTTCGTCGCAAGATGGCCTCGACCATTTGTTGGGGGCGGTGTATCACCTTGAGCGTGATCTCGGTTACAAGGATTGGTATTGCAACATCATTGGCAAGGCCGATAATCTCAATGAATTGCAGCGGATCGCCCAAGAATTGGGGATTAGCGAGCGGGTGCGTTTTACCGGCTATATCTCCGATGATGAAATGCTGCGTATCCTGTCTACATCCGATATTTGCATTGTGCCCGACCCCGATAACCCGCTGAACAATAAATCCACTATGAACAAGGTCATGGAATATATGGCGTTGGGCAAGCCAATGGTCGCTTATGACTTGGTGGAACATAAATTCTCGGCACAGGACGCGGCCCTTTATGCAATTCCCAACGACAAAATGGATATGGCTCGCCAAATTTTGAAACTCGTCCAAGACCCTGCGCTGCGTGCCCAAATGGGGGAAGCAGGTCGCCAACGGGTCGAAACTCAATTGAAATGGGAATATTCAGCCGAAAAACTGCTGGCGCTGTATGCCGAAGTTGCGAAGGAAACACTGGGTCAGTAGGTATAAAAACGTGATGAGCAGCCTTCCAAACTCAAAAACCTTTGCCCGCCCCGGATTTTTCTATTATCTGATCCGGCCTTGGCGCGTGATTGACTTACCCGGCTTTTGGCCTTTTATGGAATTGGTCATTGCGGCGGGGGTAGGGCTGTGCATTGCGATTTTGATTATCGTCAGCACCCATTTTATCGGCAATCCAAAAGTGGTGGTGGGGGCGATTGGCGGCATTTTTTATGTTTTTATGATTCGCCGCTGGCCCTATTTGGGGATCTTGTCAGTGGTGGCGATTACGAGTGGTCTGATCAGTTGGGAATGGCTGCCGCTAATCCCCATTGGCCCATTCAGTGCCCATATTCCCGATGTGATGTTGGGACTGCTTCTTTTACTGCTGATATTGCGTGCCACCACCCAAAAGGATTTTCATTTTTATCAGTCTCCATTAGACATTCCTCTGTTATTGTTTATCATGGCACTGTTTTTTTCGATGTTTAATGGTGTAATCTTTTTAGACCTATCCCCCAACCCGGTGATTCGGGTATCCCGCCCTATCTTTTACTGGTTAATCTTTTTTCCGATTACGCAATTTATCACGGACAAACAGACATTACGCAATTTTTTGTATGGCCTTATGGGGTTGGCGCTGGTTCTCTCGGCAGGTTTGATATTCCCCAACCGCTTTTTGCCGCTTATGCCTGTCAGTGCAGCAGATTTGACGACTGCTGGCCGAGAATTCTCCGGTGTAACCCGCCTTTATTATGGTGGCGAACGTTATCTCTACATGATTATCCCGGCCATGATCGGCACCCTGCTGATTTATCGCAAGGAGCGTTGGTTGCGGTTTATGGTGCTGGCCGGGGCGATATTTTGGTTGTACCGGAGTTATCAACGTAATTATTGGGCCACCACGATTGTCAATGTTGGTTTAATGATCGCCTTGTTCAGCACGTTTAGTCGAACGCGGTATCGGACGATTACACGTCTCGCTACTGCCGCTCCGCTACTCATTATCTTGTTTATAGGGGTCTATTTCGCATTTCCGGCACAAGTGGGCAGCCAAATTGATATTTATGCTGATCGGATGGGCAGTATTTTCCAGACGGCCTCTAATGAACGGGCGGATAGCAGCCTCGAATGGCGCTCGATGGAAAACTACTATGCCCGGCAAAGTATCAATGAACATTTGTGGTTTGGCATTGGGCCATCCGGTACTTATCGCCCACCTTTTGAGATTGAGGTGCTTGCCAACGAATATCCGATTAACTGGTATGTCCACAACAGCTACTTGTGGATCACCGTCATGATGGGACTATCTGGCTTAATCCCGTTTTTGTGGCTGAGTATTCAATATGTTTTGCGTACCCTTTGGCGCTGGACGGAACTGCGGGATGAAGAATTTATCGGCGTGTATATCGGCTTTGGTACAGGCTACTTGGGCATGATGATTAGCAACATTGTCGCGCCAAATTTTGTGCAGTCGTGGGCACTCATCATCTATCCGGTAGCGATGGGTATCAATGAAGTGATTTATCGGCTGAATAAACAAGAAAAAGAACAGGCCGAAAAACAACAGACAATCTCGCTTGCCCGTCGAATGCGTGTGGCAAGATAATCTCTTGAGGGGGTCGAATGCAAAGGCGTGTTATTAAAGACCTGCTGGCCTATTTGCCATCCAAGATTTTGCCAGCACTGACGGCATTTATCACCGTGCCGATTTTTACTCGTCTATTTGCCCCAGACCAATATGGCAACTATAACCTTGCGATTGGGGTCTCGGAGTTTTTGATTGCCGGGACGGTCACGGGATTTGCTGCTGCTGCCGTGCGATTTTATGCGGCCTATGAACTCAAAGAAAAACTTTCCGATTATTTTGGGACGATTTTTTCAACTACCGCTGTGCTGACCGTTGTTGGGGCGATTATCGCCGCCGTGCTGATGGTCGCCGCCAAAACCGCCGATTTGGTAGATGATGACCTGTACTCCCTATTATGGGTGGCACTGCTGCTGTTTATCGTCAGCAGTTGGTATACCGTCCTGATGCACATCGTCCGCGCCGAAGAAAAAAGCCGCTGGTATACCGCCTTTGAGTTATCTATGCGTTATGGGATGGTCATTATTGCATGGATAATGGCAACCCAGTTCGATGTTGGGGTTGGCTCGATCTTATGGGGACAGGTCATTATCACGATTGTATTGATGATTCCCCTCGTTTGGGTTACATCAAAAGGGGTAGCTATCCGCTTTAGCAAATTGACCCGAAGCGATTTCGCGCCGTTTTGGGCCTATGCCCTACCGCTTACGATTGGCAATTTGGCGTTTTGGGGATTACGCTTGGCTGACCGCTACATCGTCAAAATTTTCCACGATAGCTATGAAGTCGGTGTCTATCTTGTTTCCTACAACATTTCGGCCCGCAGTATTGACCTTTTGGTAGGTCTATTTTTGATTGTCCCCGGCCCTATTATGATGAGGACGTGGGAAGAAAAAGGCCGTACAGAAACTGAAGAGACGCTGACCACTTTTACCCGGATGTTCCTAATTTTGGTCATGCCAGCGGTGGTTGGCTTGGCAGTGACAGCACGCCTATTGGTAGGATTTTTGGCTGATCCTGAATACTTTGACGGATACCGAGCCACCTTTTTTGTAGCGGCATCCAGCGCTCTATTTGGTTTAGGGCAGTTGGGTAGCTATGGCATCCTGCTCGGTAAAAAGACGAATATTCTGGCCCGTAATCAATTTATCGCGGTTGCGGTCAGCCTTGCGCTCAATATTGCTTTGGTTCCGTGGTTGGGTTTTATGGGCGCGGCGCTGGCAGGGACAATTGCTTTTGGCTTCCAGACAGTCTTGCAAGCCTATCATTCATCCAAATTTTTAACATGGCGCTGGCCCATACAAACGTTGTGGCGAGTTGTTGTGGCGACGGTGTTGATGGGGATTGTCGCAGGTCTCATTGTCGAGTTTGGGCCAGCAGATGGTACTAAAGAACAGGTACTGACGTTTCTGATTGCGGTTGGGGCTGGGGCAGTTGCCTATGGAATCACCATTATTGGTCTGGGGGAGGTCTCGATTGCCCAGTTACGTACTATTCGCAGCGAGCATGGGCCGGATGCGCTGATTGCCTCTGCGTCAGAGGATGCAGCATCAGAAACAATGATCCCGCCAACGCCCGAAACCACCGTTGAAATATAGGGATGCTATGCCATCTATCAAACATTATGCTGATCGCTTCCGTGAACTTGGCGTGCGGGGTGCGGTTGAAAAAGTGGGGGGACGAGTCACCCGTGCCGGAAAACTTTGGGGCGAGACGGCCTATTGGCGTTGGAAAGCTAACCAAACGCTGTCGGATACGGATTTCTTGGCTCTGGTAAAAGGCGAATGGCAAACCTTCGGGGCATTTATCACGCAACTTGCCTCTCGACCCGACACCTCATTTTTGCTGCCACATGAGTCGCGCTTGGAAACGGTTAAGATACTACGCGAGCGTTATCCTGAGCACGTTGCGGCGACTTTGGCGCTGGCGGATGCGGCCTGTCAAAACGAGTTTAATTTATTCGGGCAGGTAGTCAAATTCCCCGATGAAATCAACTGGCATCGTGACCCCGTGATGGGTTACGAATGGCCTGTGCTATACATCGTGCGGATGGAAGAATTGTTGTGGTCGTCTGAACGCTCTGCCGATTTGAAGCCCATCTGGGAACTCAACCGACATCAACATTTTATCGCGTTGGGGATGGCGTATTGGCTGACCGAGGATATTCGTTATTACGCGGCATTTGCGAAACAGACCGCAAGCTGGATTCAAGCCAACCCGGTATTGCATGGTATCAATTGGTTTAGCAGCCTTGAGTTGGGGATTCGTCTGATTGCATGGGGCGTGGCCTTCCAATTTTTCCGTACACTGGCTGATTTCCGTGAAGAATTAGCCCCCGCTTTCCTAAAAAGTCTCTATCAGCAGGCTGATATTCTCAGCACCCATCTTACCCATTGGGAAGCCGTGCCCAATAATCATTTGATTGGCGAGGCGGCAGGGTTAGCAATTACGGCGGCCCTGTTCCCTGAATTTAAGGAATCAGCGCAGTGGCTTGAAATCGGCCTCCGGCATATGAACGAACAAATGGTAGCCCAAACGCATCCTAGCGGGGCAAACAAGGAGCAGGGCACGGGGTATCATCAATTTGTGGCGGAATTTGTCCAGCCATTGGTGCTGCTGGCGAAACGCGGCCAGATTCCCCCGCAACCCGTCTTGGAAGATACACTCCATCGGATGATTGATTATGTGCAATATTGCAAAACTCCCGCAGGCACAATGCAAAATTGGGGTGATCAAGATGATGGATGGGCAGTCGGGTTAAGCCTTGCCAAGCCGTTTTGGGATTTCCGTCACCTCTTGGCGTTTGGGGCAGCCTATTATCAGCGACCCGATTGGAAGTTCAGCGCGGGGCGGTTTGATGAAGAATCGTTTTGGCTGTTGGGTAAAGATGGTTTAAAGGCTTGGGAAAAATTAGAGGGCCATCCCCCATCGGAAATCTCCAAAGCCTTTCCCGATGCAGGCCACTATATCATCCGCGATGATTGGTCAGCGACCAGTGACGTGCTGTATTTTCGCTGTGGCCCGTATGGATTGGGTGGGGAGGGCGAATCGGCTCATGCCCATTGCGATATGCTCAGCCCGATTTTGTGGATTGGCGGGCGGCCTGTCTTGGTGGACGCGGGGACGTATCTCTATCATGGCCCAGCACGCGATCACTATCGAACGACTGCCTCCCATAATACGCTGGTGATTGATGGCAAAGAACAGGCCGTGCCGCGCACCGATTTTTCATGGGAGCAGGTGCCGCAGGGTGAATGCTTGGCATGGGAGGCAGGCAAGCGTGTCGTCGGCGCAATGCAAACTCGGGCAGGGGTACGGCATCAACGCGAAATCAATCATCCGGCATCGGGTGTTTGGGAAATCATAGACACTCTGCAAGCGGATTCGACGACTCATGAGGTGAAGTGGTTTTTTCATTTTGCCCCGGACTTGACCGTTGAGCAGCAAGACAGACGGGTATGGGTGAAAAATAGTGAAAATAACTTTTTAATCGAAGTTATGACGCCTGCGGATGTCCTTTTAGATATTGAAGCAGGCGAGTTTTCATCCAATTATGGGCGGAAACAGCCTAATCAAGTCATCGTCGCAAAATGGCAGGGTACAGTGTCCAGTACGCGCTTTGTTTGGAAAATTCATCGTTACTCAGAAAGGGAGTACAACAATCAATGAAAGTCAGCATTTTTGGTCTTGGGTATGTGGGAACTGTTTCCGCAGCATGTTTGGCAGGGCAAGGGCATGACGTGTTGGGCGTGGATGTCAGCGCCGATAAGGTCAATCAGATTAACAACAAACAAAGCCCAATCGTTGAACCCGGACTTGAACCGCTCATTGCCGAGGGGGTAGAGTCGGGCAAATTGAAAGCTACACAGGACACAGCGGCGGCAGTCCGGCATGGTGAAGTGTTGCTCATCTGCGTCGGTACACCCTCTCATGCCAATGGGGGCTTGGGACTGACCTATGTGGAACGGGTTGCCCAAGAAATCGGCGAAGCATTAGCCACCGTGAACGATTACAAGGTGGTTTCACTCCGCAGCACCGTCCTACCCGGCACCTTTACTGACACGCTCAAACCAATTCTAGAACAGTGTTCTGGCAAAAAGGCGGGGGTAGATTTTGGTGTGACGGTAAATCCTGAATTTCTGCGTGAAGGTAGCGCGATTGAGGACTTTATCAATCCCCCCTATACCTTGATTGGCACGGAGGACGAGAAATCCGGTCAAGTGCTGGCCCATTTATATGACAATATTGATGCCCCGCTCTATCTCAGTGACCCCGACACCGCCAATATGGTCAAATACGCCTGCAATGCCTTCCATGCGGTCAAGGTGACGTTCGCTAATGAGATTGGGCGGTTGTCCAAAGTGGTGGGTGTAGACAGCACCCGCGTCATGGAGATTTTTACACAGGATACCAAGTTGAATATTTCGCCGCGCTATCTACGTCCCGGTTTTGCGTTCGGCGGGTCATGCCTCCCCAAAGATTTGCGTGCTATCACCTATCTCTCACGTCATACCGACGTAGACATCCCCATGCTCGAAGGGGTAATGGAAAGCAACCATGAACATATTGAGTTTGCACTGGATATGGTGGTGCGGAGTGGCAAAAAATCGGTCACGTTGATGGGTCTGAGTTTCAAACCCCATACCGACGATCTGCGCGAAAGCCCGATGGTGGCACTGGCCGAAATCCTGTTGGGGAAGGGTTATAAGGTCACGATTTATGATGCTAACGTGAATTTGGCGCGTTTGGTTGGCGGCAATCGTTCCTATATTGAACAGACCATCCCGCATATCGCCTCCCTGATGTGCCATTCATTAGAAGAGGCAGTAGATGGGGCGGAGGTCATTATTGCTTCGCACGGCGTCAATGATGACTTAGTAGCGTTGGCGCGGGAAGACCAGTTGGTGGTTGACCTCTCGCGTAATTCGAGCAATGCCCGTTGGAAGGGCAAGGCCGCTTATGAAGGGCTTTGCTGGTAAATGCCTATGACGAATCCAAGCGAAAAACGTTTGCGCAAACTGCTGGTGATCGCCTATATCTTCCCGCCATTTTTTTCGGTGGGGGGATCCATTCGGGTGGTCAAGTTCCTTAAATACTTGCCGAGCCTCGGATGGAAGCCGTATGTGTTGACGGTGGATGACAGCCGCGAATACAAAAGCCTGCGCCGAGAGGGGAGTGAGGAACTCCTCGCCGACCTACCCCCTGAAGTGGTGGTGTGTCGGGCGGTAGCAGGTGAAGCCTCATCGTCACTGCTGGAAAAAGGACGGGCGGTCCGCGAGAAAAACAAACTGCTCAAGTTGGTCATCAATACCCTGCGCGATATTCGGGATTGGGTAACCCGTTGGTTGCTTATTCCGGATGAAAATATCACATGGCTGCCTTTTGCGGTGCGACAAGGCCGCAAGATCATCAAAGAAAATGAGATTGATGCCATTTTTGTGACTTGCCCGCCCCACTCAGCCGCTGTCATTGGCGCGGTATTAAAACGCCTGATGCGCCGTCCGCTGGTATTGGATTTTCGTGATGATTGGGTGGATACGCCGTGGCAAGCCCAGCGACCCGCCTTTGTGCGTTGGATCAATAAATGGCTAGAGCGCTTTGCCGTGAGTAGCGCCAGTAAGGTTGTTCTGGTGACGCCGGTCAGCCATGCCGCCTTTGAAAAACGCTATCCCCGTCAAAAAGATAAAATGATCTATATTCCGAACGGGGTGGATTTGGCGGATTATGCCTATCTGGATAATGCGCCGCAGTCCACTTTTGACGGCAAATTTACGATTGTCCATGCCGGTTTGCTGACGGTTGCGGCTGACTGGAATCGTGACCCGAAGGCGTTTTTTCAGGCATTGGTTAATATACGCCAAGCGCATCCCGAAATCGGCGAGAATATGCGGATGGTGTTTACGGGGGAACTCCCACCGGAATACAAAGCCTATGTCACCGAAATGGGATTGGAGGGCATAGTCGAAGAGGCGGGGTATCTGCCACGACCTGAATTTGCCACCCTGCTGCGAAATGCCGATTTGCTGTTGACCATTAATTATGCCGGATTTGCAACGCTCATCCCCGGTAAAATTTATGAATATTGGGCGGTCAGTGGCCCGCCCATTATGCTGTTGAGCGAGCCGGGGGCGGCCCATCAATTGATTCAGCAATATCAATTGGGCGTGGCGCTCAAACAAAACGATACGCCGGGCATTCAGCAGGCTATCTTAGACTATTATCAGCAGCGGGCGAAGGGGCATCCGGTACGCATTACCCGCGACGGCATTGATCATTTTGCCCGTGCCAAGCTCGCTGAAAAATTGGCGGGAGCATTGGACGGGTTGAAATTTAAATCATAAGGGTGTTTCGTGGGGAAAACATATGCAGCTTGAAAAGAAAGTGGCTGTCATTACGGGAGCAGGGCAGGGGCTTGGCCTTGCGATGGCAAAAGCCTTTGTGGCAGAAGGGGTGAAGGTCGTCATTGCCGAATATAACGCCGAAAAGGGCAAGTCTGCGGCAGAAAGTTTAGGTGCAGGGAACGCTGTATTTGTGCATACTGACGTGCGGGATGTTCAGTCGGTAGCGCGGATGGCGGAAACGGCGGTCAATCACTTTGGTCGGTTGGATATTCTGGTCAATAATGCCGGGTTGTTTGGTCGCACGAAGACCGAAGATCTGTCTGAAGAGGAATGGGATCGCATGATGGATACCAACCTAAAGGGGGCGTTTTTGTGCAGTCAAGCCGCCGGACGGATTATGATTCAACAGGGCGAGGGCGGCTGCATCATCAGCATGTCCTCAATTAACGGTATTGTCGGTTTCCCGGAGCGCCTCGCTTACAATTGCAGCAAAGCCGCGATTGATGCTCTCACCCGTGTATTGGCCTCCGAATGGGGTCAATATAACATCCGCGTGAATGCCATCGCGCCGGGGTATGTGCGGAATGACGTGTTAGATGAACATATCGCGTCGGGGTGGTTTGATGGTGCGGCGATTTTGAAGCGAACCCCGCTGGCTCGATTTATCGAAGAAGACGACATCGCCAAAGCTGCCGTTTATCTGGCGTCTCCGGCGGCCTATAACGTCAGCGGGGTGGTGCTACCTGTTGATGGTGGTTGGGTCGCCTACGGGTATCTATAAATATGAGCGCAACACGCCTGCCCCTGCCCGGTAAATATTTATTCGTGGCGGGCATCAACCTGACCGTGCAGAAATTGAACAGTCCAGCCCAACGCCTGCCGTATGCCCTTGCCCCTTATGTGGAGCAACTAGATTTGGTTGGGTATGTCAATTTTTATGGCGGCCCACCGACCTCTAAACTTAACAAGTTGGCGAAAGGGGCGGCGAATCTGCTGATGGATCGGGTGAGTGTGATGCAGGAGGATAATGTGCGGCGGTTGATTGCACGACGCCTGCCCCTGCCACGTTCACTCGATGTCAAAATGCAAAGCCGCTGGATATATCAAATCCTGAAGGGCAATCTGGCGCGAAAATATGACGTGGCAATTGTGGCCCATGCCGAAAACGCTCCGCTTGCCAGACTGCTGAAGAATTCAGGCATCGCGCAGCATCTCATCTATAACGATTGGGATTATTACCCCGGCTATGTTGAAGCTGAATACCGCGAATTGGTGACGGGTTATGAGCAGTTGCATGTGGATTTGGCGGATGGGGTCGCCTCGGTCAGCCGTCCTTTACAGGAATTGCGAACACAGCAGGGCGCGAAACGCACCATTGTGATACCAAACGCAGTCGAATTTGAGAAATTTAATCAAGCCTACCAAAATCGCAAGCCACACCCACCAACTCTGATTTATTGCGGCAGCGTGGATGCACGGTGGGGGATTGACCTTGCCATTCGCGCTTTGCCAACCCTGCGCCAACAGATTCCTGATCTACGGGTGATGGTGGTCGGGGGTGGGCCAGCCGAGGATGAATTGCTGGCTCTTGCCAAAGAAATCGGCATGAGTGAGCAGGTCGTATTCACCGGGGCAGTGCCGTATGAGCAGTTGCCCGCTATGATGGCGGAGGCCGATATTGGCTTGGCGACCTCGCGGCAGGACGAGTTTCGGAAGTATGCCTCGCCGATGAAAATTACCGAATATATGGCGGCGGGCTTGCCTGTCATTGCTTCAGGTGGGGGGGAAGCCGAGCAAATGATTGAGGAGTCGCACGGTGGGGTGCATATCGAATATGACACGGATGCCCTCATACAAGCGGTGCTGTCTATGCTGCAAAATCGCAGCCAATTGGCAACGATGCAGCAGGCCGCGTTAGATTATGCCCGCAGCCGCACATGGGATGAAATGGGCAAACGACTGGCCTTATTTATGGCGGAGATTTTACGACCATGAGAATCCTCTTTTTATCGGACAGGCCGCCGAGTGGGGCGAAAATGGCGGATGCCTATCAGACCCGATTGGAAGGCTTGTCACACGGTTTACAGGCGCATGGCGTCGAAACCGAATTTTTGTCGCTGCGCACCCTGCGTATTAAAGGGCCGCATCTGCTGTTTTCGTTGAATGCCCCTACAATTGCTAAACACGCCAAGAATTTTGATGTGATCCACGCAGCCGGGGCGGGTTCGGCAACGGCGGCTATCTCAGCACGTTTGCTAAATAAACATCATGTGGTGTTTGATGTACACGGCGATGAATTGATGGAAACGCGGCTGGAATGGGATAAAAAACACTCCCTACGGTCAGGCTATCTCGTTTTTCAAAGCGCGGTCTTGACCCAAGTGGCCCGTCGTATGGCGAATACGCTGCTGATGGTGTCTGGCCCATTCCAAGAACGGTATGCCAAACGCGGTGTGCCGGAATCCAAAATGATTATCGTGCGGAATGGCGTAGATACTTCGTTATTTAAACCTGCCTCCCCGCGCAATGATGGCACGGTGCGGATTTGTTATGCGGGGAGTTTTCAGGCATGGCAGGCGGCAGATGTCTTGCAAGAGGCATTGGCCCAGAATATTCGAGATGGGGTGCATTTCCACCTGATTGGGTTTGCTGAGGGCGATCAGGAACTCAAGGCCCAATTTGCAGCGAAACTTGGCAACCACGCCACACTGGAAAATCGGATGCCGGTTGATCAATTGCCCGATAAATTAGCCCCGATGGATGTGCTGGTCATATCGCGCACGCGCCATCCGGTGATGCAAGGGGGACTGCCAAGCAAATTTGCCGAATATCTGGCGATGGGCAAACCGCTGATTGTCACCAACGTGGATGAGACCTCCAAATTTGTGCAAGAGGCCGAGTGTGGGTTGGTGTGTGAGCCAACCATTGAGAGTATGAGTGCTGCTATCCGTAGCGCCAGCCAGTGGAGTGCCGAAGAACGTCAGCGGATGGGTGAAAATGCACGGCGCTTGGCGGAAACGACCTTTGATTGGAAGGTGCTTGCCAAACATTATTTGGATGAACTGCAACCTCGCCTGAATAAAGGAGGCCGATCATGAGCCGCGCTGTGATGATTCTCGCCGATCCCCGTGATATGGCCTCTTTGAATTTTGAAGGCATCCAAGTGCCCGGCTTTGACCGCGTAATTGTGCGGGTGGCCGATTACGCCCGTCTCAAAGAAGAGGCCCCCACCATCAAGGCCGAGATTGAACGCGATAACGTGGGGCTGGTCATCTATGCCCGGAATGACCAAGTATTTGAGCGTCATTCCATCGCCTACTGCATCCGCTATTTTCAGACAGGCTATTCGTCGTTGAGCGGGATTGATACCGAGGAAGCCTTTAGCCAAGCGCGTTCCATGATTACTGATTTGCAGGGCGGGGAGGGTATTTTTGAAGCCCCGCCGATTGCTGCGCCAACTAAAAAAGTTGCGAGTCAGCCACAGGGCACATTCTCGCTGATTTTTGATACCGAACAACTGGCGTGCATCAAGCTAGGCCTGCCGCGTATTTTGCCTCTGCTCGATCAATATGGTGTCAAAGCGACCTTTTTCTGCACGGGGTTTGTGCAAGATGTATACCCCAAGATCCTGCCTGTGATTGCGGAACGGGGACACGAAATCGGCATACATGGGCCACATCATGAATGGATGGCCGGACTGCCTGCGGATGAACAGCGCCGCCGTTTGACCGCTCATGTTGAACAATTCCGTCAGTATTATCCGGTGGTCGGGGCAAACTTTATTTTCCGCACGGATGCCCATACCATTCCGATTTTAGTGGATTTGGGGATGCGCTATTGCACGGCGTTTGCGTTGCATCACTACAAGCCAATGGCCTATCGGCAGGTGAATACCCAACCTGTGCCGATTGTCACCGATAAGGGCGGCATTTGGATGGTGCCCGTTCCCGCCGAAACTTATGATTGGCCGTGGTTCGGCACGCGCCTCGCCATTGATTCAGCGTTAGTGCGCTCCAAACGCGAAATGGGGCAGCCGCATGTCTCGGTGTTGATGCACCCCTTCCGGGATGGCTCAAAAACACATCTCAAGCAACTAGAAGCGATGCTGGAATATCTCACCCAGAAGCGCCAATTAAAAGCCGTGACACTCGAAGAGCACATGACCGAACCCGCCCCTAAACAAGCGGATGCCCGCATTTATATGAACTATCTACGGGTGGATGGCAGTCACCCCGACGGCTATCAAAGGGAGTTTTGGTCACGCGCCGAATATTATTGGGATCGGCTGTCGGCGGTCTATCATGGGCTAAAAGCAATCGGCAAAAATCCAGCGTTGGTGGTCGAGCCAGAAAATATCACCCATGCCGTCCACCCCGAAGCACCCACCGGAGGAACACCCATCGCGTTTGACCCGATGGCGGCCTCACAGGATTACCCGGATGGCCCGGATTGGGAGCGCTTCTTAAAATTGCTGCGTGAATCAGGGGATGACACACAGGTTTTTTCGCCGCCGAGCGCCGAAGAACAGAAGGCGTTTATCAGCAAGCTCAAGAAACCGCGCCACCTGCGGGATGTGACGGGTCTGCCGCCAGAGGCCGCGATTCGGGTCGTTTATAAACTCCGCAAGGGCCGTCCCTACTTCTGATTGGGGCAGAGGGAAACAATGGTAAACAAACCGCGTGTGCTGATTATCGGCCCGACCCTCAAACAAATGGGTGGGGTGGGAATGGTTAATGAAATCTTGCTGGCCTCAACAAGCCTGCGGGATGATTTTGAACTGCTGCATCTAGACACCACCCGCCCCGAAGACTCGATTGAACAAGTAGCGACACTGGCGGTGGGCAATTTTTGGCTGTTTTTTAAGCAATGGCTTCAACTCCTGCGGATTCTCATTACCCAGCGCCCTAAAATCATGCACCAGCCGATTACGGATCGCATCTCCTTTTATAAAGAGGGGATATTTATGCTGACGGCCCGCTTATTTGGCGTGCGGGTAGTCGGTCATCTGCACGGCAATGCTTTTAAGCAGTTGGCGGAAAATAAACGCAAACCCGTGCGCCAGAGTGTTCGATTTGTGATGCGCCTACCTAAAGTGGTCATCGCTCTGTCGGATGGTTGGCGCGATTATTTACTACAACAGGTCTCGCCAAAATTGAAGATTGCGGTGGTCGAAAATACGGTGGACACCGATTTTGCCCAACTTGCCCACCAGCCCGTCGAAAAATCAAATCGAACTAGCTGCAAGGTGCTGTTTATGGGCAGTTTGGGGACACGCAAAGGGGTACCCGAAATCTTAAAAGCCCTGCCCATCGTGCGTACCCAAAATCCTGCCGTCGAATTTGTAGTGCCGGGGGGATTAGAACTCGGCGCAGAACAACCCTTGATTGACCAAGCCAAAAGTGAAGCATTGGCGGTAGGGGGTGTTAGTTTCCCCGGTATTGTGACAGGGCAGACGAAGTTGGAGTTGTTTAAAGACGCCGATATATTCCTGCTGCCCTCGCATCACGAAAATTTTCCCATCTCGGTCTTGGAAGCAATGGCGTCACGGTTGCCGTTGGTCATCACACCAGTCGGAGCGTTGCCGGAAGTGTTGCAGGATGGGATACACTGCCTGTTTGTGCCTGTGGGGGATGTGCAGAAAATCGCGGAGGCGGTTTTAAAGTTGTCTCAAGACCCGGCCTTACGTGACACTATGGGGGCAGCAAATTTGGGGCTTTTTCAATCTCGATTCGCCCCCGAAGCCATGATGAGTAAGATCAAAACCATTTATTCGCAGCTTTTATGATGGAGTATCCAATGGATAAAAAAGACACGACTTTGTATTCACCGCCGCCGATTACCGAAAAATACACGGGCTATATCCCTGACCACTGGGGGCAAGATTCGATTGCGCTACTGCCCAAAGGTAATGGTCGGCTGTGTCTCGATCACGGCTGTGGCGATGGTCGGTCACGTAAATTGATTGAGGCGTTCGGCTGGAAATGGGTCGGGGTGGATATTGAAGGTAATGTGAGCCTGATTTGTGATGGTCACTATCTACCATTTAAATCCAATACCTTTGACCACGCCATCAGCAACGCCGTGTTTGAACATCTCTATGACCCTTTTCAAGCAGCACGTGAAATTTTCCGCGTCATGAAACCGGGGGCCTATTTGCAGGGCGAGGTGGCCTTCCAAGAGCCGTTCCACGCTAACTCATATTTTCATATGTCACATATGGGCACCAAACAAATGCTGACGACGGCGGGGTTTGAGGTGATTCGCTTGTGGCCCACATGGCATTTGTTTGAGGCACAGATGCAAAATATGTTCCCTGTGCCCATCGTTTCGCCAACGCTACGTTTTGTGGCCCGTTGGACAGCGAAGGGCCTGATGGCAGGTCGGGCATTGGGCTTGAAGCAGGTCTCCAAGATGAAAGGCCGCGACGCGGAAGAAATCCAACGCCGCCTAGAAATTGACCGCTTGAGTTATACGGGGTCGGTGGCGTTCTTTGCCCGCAAACCTGCCTAATGTTCCCCAAACCCCTTCATCGGCGGTGCGGCGGATGCGGGGGTGTTGGCCTCTTATGCTGATTGTCCTCAGCCTTGCCGCTGGTTTGATGTGGCTGACGGGCTATTTTTATTACACCTCGGTGGGGATTGATACCGAACGCGAAAACTACGGCTCAAAGATCAGTACCCATTATCGGGTGCGCTGGCCCGGTAATGGCTCGATTTGGATCGGGGGTGGACGGGCGTATGGCGAGATGGATTGGGACAAACCACTGCAACGCATTGACCCGGCTGGTGTCTTTTTTCAATCCCCACGTCGGCCTGAATCCCAAAATATCTTCAACACGCTAGGTTTTTGGCGGGTACGCACCGACACCCAATCATGGATTGGCTTTCCGACGTGGCTGCCCTTTCTCTTTTTCGCGTCATGGGCCTATTGGGAAGTGCGCCACTTTCTTAGAGGTCGCGCTCGTGCAGCCAACTTATAATGTGGTCAGCAACTTTTTCCCACCCCGGCTCAATCATGAGATTATGCCCACCGGGGAAAAATACCGCCTCGGTATGATAGGCCCTTGCTGTCCTCCGCATTTCATTAAGGGAGAAAAAATGATCTTGGTCGGCCCCGATGACCAATAACGGAGTTTTGACTTTCGCGGGGTGGGGCAGATTGAGTAGCATTTCCAATTCGATACGATACGATTCCTGCCCCAATTCAGCCCAAAATTCGCGGGCTTGGGCTTCCGGCACGGCATTGGTAAACAGGAGTTCCCGTGCATCCTCGAAATTCTGGATAATGCGATAGGCATCCATCGTTAAGGAATGGATAAGCATGGTCAGCGGATGTCGTCTCGAATAACGCAGGGTGAATCCAATCAAGCCGCTGGTGGGCAGCGATGCCATTAAAACCCCGGCAGGCGCTTGATATTTTTCCAGATACTTTTGGGTAATGTAGCCGCCCATTGAATGACCGATTAAGATGGGATGCTGGCCTGTTTCGGCTTCAATCTGTGTGGCGGCCTGTCGCACATCTGCTACATAATTTTTGGTGCTGCACCACTGCACCTTGCCCTCGCTTTTACCATGACCCCGCAGGCTTAACGCATAGGTCTGATAACCTTTCTGCGCAAAGTACGGCATGGCCGTTTTTTGCCAACCCGCTGCGGAATGCCATGCGCCGTGAACAAACAAAATAGCGGCAGGGTGGGGAGTGGCAGCAGGTTTTTGGGAAAGAATTTCGAGATTCATAACAGATTTTTTCGGTCTTCCAAAAAAGGGTGAGCCACAATCACTCACCCTTGCTTATCCAATTTAGCGTACTGGCTCGGTCACATCCTCGAAAAAGACGTCGTACCAATTTTCCAGCGAGTAAAGCATAAACAAGACCCGCTGATGATCCCACCGTCCGCTGAGATGCTGTTGGATCAGGTGTTCAACGCCTTCTCGATTCAGATAGGTTTGGGTAAATGAGTTCGGATCGGCGATTTGCTCCAAAAATTGCGACCCTATTTTACCCCGGAACCACAAATCGGCGGCACTAGTAAAACCAATTTTCTTGCGATTGGCAACTTCTGGCGGGATATAGGACATACAGACCTTTTTGTGGATAATCTTCTGTTCCCGCCCATTGATCTTGAGGTTGCCGGGGATGCGTTCGGCCACTTTCATGATTTCGATGTCCAGATAGGGCACGCGGGCTTCGATGCTGGCAGCCATTGACATCTTATTTTCAGAGAGAAGTAGTTCTTCTGCAAGGTCGGTGCGGGCGTCCACAAACAGCATCTTTTCCATAAAGGTGGCGTCTTGGGGCGCACGGGCGATTTGTTTTCTGGCCCAGTCGAGTGATAACTGCGGATTCATGCGGCGGCGTGTTTCGACCCCTAGCAGGCTGTTGCGAGCGGATTCGGGCATGATCGAATAAACCCTCAGTAGTGCATCGGCCTCATCTTGAGCGCCGAGAGCATAATTCAGCCGGCGGGCTTGTTCCGACAAAGGCATTTTCTTGGCGAGGGGCTGGGCGAGGCGGGCAGCATAGGCCGCACCATATTTGCGGAAACGTTCGACATAATTCGCGCCAAGATGCCGGGGATAGCCGCCAAACGCTTCATCCGGCCCTTGCCCATTGAGCAGAACTTTTAGCCCCTGATCGCGTGCCATCTGAGCCACAAAATAATAGGCTGCCGCCGATTGGTTAACGACGGGTTCTTCCATGTGCCAGATGTAGCGGGTCATGAAATCAGCATAATCTTTTTCGGTGATGATGCGTGAATTAAACTCGGCCCCATAGTGTTTTGCCATTGCGCGGGAGGGTTCGACCTCGTTGACATCTTCGCGCCCCTCAAATCCGACGGTATAGGCCTTGACTGGGCCGCTGGAGTGTTTTGCCATCAGGTGCAGGACGGTGGTAGAGTCCACCCCGCCGCTGAGTGAAATCCCGATGGGCACATCTGCCACCATTTGACGATGGATGGCCTGATCGTAAATTTCACGCAGTTCGGCAATCCAATCTTCTTCCGTTTTGGCGCGGTCAATCGTTGGTGTGTAATCCCAATAGGTGCCTTCATGCACGCCGTTTTCATCCACCACCAAATAACCGGACGGGGGGACTTTATAGACACCCTTAAACAGTGTCCATGGGGCAGGGCAGTAGCGTAGGGTCAATGTGAAATTGAGTGCATCAAGATCAAGCTCACGAGGGAAATGGGGATCACCCAAGATGGCTTTGACCTCAGAGGCAAATCGGAACATGCCGCCTTCGCTGGTGTAATACAGCGGCAGGATACCAAAGTGGTCACGCGCAAGGAACAGGCGGCGTTTTTTGGTATCCCACAGGCCGAACGCAAAGATACCGTTGAAATGAGCAGGGCAATCTACGCCATATTCCTCATAGGCGTGCAAGATCACTTCGGTATCGGAACTGGTGCGGAATTGATGCCCTTTAACCTCCAAATCGCGGCGTATGGCTTTATAGTTGTAGATTTCACCATTGAAGACAATCCAAATGCTGTCGTCTTCATTGGTCATGGGTTGATCGCCCGTCGAAAGGTCAATAATCGAAAGGCGGCGATGGCCTAGCCCGACCCCCGCTGAATCGTCGAAGTAGAACCCGTCGCCATCTGGCCCGCGATGTGCCATGAGGGAGGTCATGCGGGTGAGCAAATCCCGTGAGATCGGCTCATTATTCTTATAGTCAAAGAGACCGTTTACACCGCACATTGGCTGTATTGTACCTTTCTACTATGGTCATCAGTTAGCCAAATCGTCTAGTCAAGGTTTCGCGTTTACCGCAATACTGGTCAAGTTGCATATTTTCAAACGGTGGTTCGCTAAAGCCTTCGTCATACCCACGAAATTCGCGGACAAGGGTATAGCGTTCGGCAACAGCTGCCAAAAAGTCATCCGTCACATTTTCGGCGTCAGGTATCGCAATCGGGCCGGGGGCATACACCAACCATAAACAGGCATCCCCGGTTAGGCGCTCATCCAACAGGGCGAGAGTGGTAGGTTGTAAATCGTCTTTGAACCACGCATCTACCCAACCATCAATATTCCAATCGGACATGGATGTCCAATTAGCATAGCCTAGCATAAAATGATCGGTGGTCAGATAAAACTGGACGGATTGCCCAAGTGGGTCGGGGGTAAAGACAATCACATCGTTCGGCTTGACATTCGCGTTTAGGTCGGCGGCAACATCACGCGCTACTGATTTATAGGGGTCACGCAGATAGTACAAATCTTTGCGTGCCCACAACGCCATCAGGATAAATAATGCTCCCAGCATCACCCAGCGGAATCGCAAATTGACAATGCCAAGCGCCAAGAGCAGCGTAAAGATGGGATAGACCACAATAGTATAGCGGTCAGGTTTAAAACTGGGCTTAAATTCATTCAAAACCAGCGCAATCACCAATGTCGCAAGGGCCGTTACAATCAGCAGCATGACCTTGCCCGAATTTTTGCCAAGCGACATTTTGAAGGGGCGGATTTCAATATCGAACAGGTACAGCACCCCGACCAGAAATATCAATAAATAGAAAGGCGTAGCACGGGCGGCGGCTGTCCAATATTCAAAGGTCAGGCGTAAGAGTTGAAACGGCGAATCGGTAGTGGTGATCCAGTCGGTGCGAAAATCCAACTGCTGAAGCATGGAGGGCAGCCATGCTAGATAGAGCACACCGATGATGATATTGCCGACGATCCAATTGGGTAGTTCGCGCCGACGGGGCACATTGAGCCACAAATCAACCATGAGATAGAGGTTGAGCGCGGCTAGAAAGAAAAATCCCCATGTGTGGGTATAAATCAACAATGCCCCGCTGATCACATACGGAATCAATTGTCGGTTATTCGGTTTCTGATACCAGCGAATGCCGAAATAAAGGGTAAACGCCGCCATCAGCGCCAGCAGATTATATTGACGCGCTTCCTGTGAATAACGAATGAGAAAGGGGGAGATGGTCATAATGAGTGCATTGAGAAGCCCTACCCATTGGTTAAACAGGCGCTTGCCGATGGCATAGCCCAATGGAATCAGGATAATCCCCGCGATGGCTGAAATGAGGCGCAACGCAAAGACGGATTTACCTAGAATCTCGATAGCGAAGTAGAGCAGCACAAAATAGAACGGCGGATGCAGGTCATTGTTGGCAAGGGTGCTGAACACATCCGGCAGGCTCTCTTGATGCGATAGGGAATAGGAAATCCCCTCATCACGCCACAGGCTTTGATTTTCAATGTTGTAAATGCGTAGTGCCGCCGCCAAAAAGGTCAATGCGAGGATTGACACCCAAACAATTGTGCGGTCACTGCCAATTTGGGTGCGTAGCCACATTAGTGGGTCAAGCAGGGAAACAGTGGCGGTCTTGCGTGATGAACCCGTCACAGTTGACATATGAATCATCCCCCAGAGATTAATTTTTGTACTATTTTGTCGAGCCTTTGGCCTAATTCGCGTCGTATTCAAACGCACCAATATCCGGGCCATCCCCACTAAATGGTAAATTCACGGGGGTGTTCACATCCCATTCAATCTCACGATCCACTGTAATGAGATTGGCCGCATAATCAATTGCCACGATGTTGACCGTTTCATTACCGACTACAATCGTATCGGCTTCGATCATGCCTTTGTAACCATCATGAAAATATCCGGCATCCTCAACCGATATTTCAGTCCCTGACCCAGCCTCTTTGGTGACGGTCAAGGCAACCCCGGCATCAATCGCGGGGGAATCTGGCTGTAAGGTTAGGTCAAAGTCATTATTGGTCGCATCGTAGGTGGTGAATAATGGGTCGCCCTCGATATTGCCATAAAACGCATCGGGATACTTTTCATTAAACCACGCGGCATTGGCATCCCCGACCTCTGATACAAAAATGGGGCAGTTGCCCTCGCCATTACCCGTATTTTGTAGACTGACTTCGCAGGCCTCAGCGCGTGGACTTTCGATCAAATTGCCCGCGATGACCGTTCCCGCGAAAGGCGGATTATTTGGCGCACCCGTCACGTTTAGGGAAAACTGATGAACCGCACCACCTTGACCGGGCAGATTGCCGTAAATGATGTTATTTTTGACGACCTCATCATGCAGTTCTGTTTCAAGGCCGTGATTGGTAATGGCGACTCCCGTTCCTTCGTACTCAAACTGGTGGAGGCCATTGTTGACAATCGTATTGTTATAGATATGGGCGTCATAATCACGTAGGGCGTAGTCGCCAAAAACTGTAATAATTAAGCCGAGATGGTCGGAATTGCGGATCACGTTATAGCGGAATATGGTGCTGACCGATGTTCCCTCATACCCCAGACCACCATGTTCGGTAGAAGAATGCTTGGAGCGGATAAATTGATTATGTTCAATCAGGTTGCCAATGGCAGGCCATTCTGTGCCAGCAATCTCATCACCGGGGTTCGTAAACCACGCAACATAGATACCCTTCTGCCAGTCGTTGTCGAATATGTTGTTGCGGATAATGTTATAGGGTGCGTTGACGATGATGCAACCCTGCGCTCCGTAGGTAAACGTATTGCCTTCAATAAGGTTATAGCCGCCTTGTTCCTCATTCCCATTGACGCCAATATGATTACCTTCTTGGTCGCCATTTTCATAGCGCCCCCAGCGATCAAAAGTGGAATTCAAGATTTTGTTGAACGAACTATAACGCAGGCGCACTCCCCAGAAATCACGTACCTTGTCGGCTGGATATTCAGGATTCATAAACTGCATGTTTTGGAGCGTGATATAGTTACTGTGGTCTATCAACGCCCAATTTGAGCGAGGGTGCTGCACCCGCAGGCCATCAATTACGATGTATTCCAGACTTTGTACCTCAATCAGCCGCATAATAGATTCTTGCCCATCTAAGATGGGGATTTCATTTTCATAGGCTTGATAGGTAATTGGGGCTTCTTCGGTGCCAGAACGCAAAGGCACAAGCGGTTCATAATACGTGCCGTCACGAATAATGATCGTATCTCCCGGAATAGCCTCTTGGGTGGCTTTACGTAGGGTGGCCCACGGCTCTTCCAGTGAACCGGGGTTATCGTCCGACCCATGGGGTGATACGTAGAAAGTGCCTGCTTGGGTGCGGTCTTGGGCGATTACGAGGTCGTTATCACAGCCTGTAAGTCCCACTACCAGTGACAGCATAGTGATGAAAATGACAGTATTTAACAAAATGGGTCTTCGATTGAAAGTTTTAATAGACATCTCCCCAGCGCTCTCTACCTGAACTCCAATAAGTTACAGGCATTGAAATCGCGTTCCACTCATCATAATAAGGGCAGGTGACTATGACCTGCCCTATCTTCATTTGCTTGTTAATCAATGCCTGTGGTTGATTCTACCACTAATCAGGCAGGCACGGCGGCGAGAAATTCTTTCACCTGTGTGGCGACATATTCCACTTGTTCAGCCGTCATATCGGGGAACATGGGCAGCGACACAATTTGATCGGCCTGTTCGTCGGTAATCGGGAAGTCGCCCTTCTTGTAACCGAGATCAGCATAGAAGGGTTGCAGGTGAACCGGAATCGGGTAGTGAATGGCCGTACCAATGCCACGTTCCGAAAGGAATTTTTGCAATTCTTCGCGGCGGGGTGTACGGATTACGTACAGATGGAACACATGCGTGTACCCTTCGGGAGTGATGGGGGTCACGACTTCGCTACCCGCGAACAATTCATTGTAGAGTTTGGCGGCACGGCGGCGGCCTTCGCTCCATGAATCCAGATGGCGCAGTTTCACGCGCAGGGCAGCGGCCTGAATCGAGTCCAAACGGTGATTAAATGGTTCCAGTTCATGGACATATTTGACCTTCGAGCCGCAATTGCGCAGCATCTTGATCTTGTCCACAACTTTTTCGTCGTTGGTGGTCATAATGCCAGCATCCCCCAACGCACCGAGATTCTTGGTGGGGTAGAAGCTGAAGGCCGCTACGTGCCCAAATGACCCCATGCGCTTGCCTTTGTAGGTTGCGCCGTGTGCTTGGGCCACGTCTTCCAGCACAACCAAATTCCGACGATTGGCGATTTCCATAATCGGGTCCATATCGGAGGGCAGACCATAGAGGTGTACCGGAATGATGGCACGGGTACGAGGGGTAATGGCGTCTTCAATCAGGTTGGGGTCAATAGTGTAGGTATCTGGATTGATGTCTACCGGTACGACCTTAGCTCCGGCAAAGGTCACAGCGGCTGCCGTCGCCACAAAGGTATTGGCAGGGATAATCACTTCATCACCCTCACCAATATCATAGGCACGCAGGCATAATTCGAGTGCGGTCAGGCCATTGTCCACGCCCACCGCGTATTTAGTGCCGATATAGGCCGCGTATTCTTCTTCGAGTCCAGCAACATCTTTGCCCAGAATAAAATCGCCGCGATCCAGTACCGCCAGCATAGCTTCGGCCAGTTCATCACGAATGGGGCGGTGCATGGTTTGCAGGTCTACAAACGGGACTTTCACTTCTGTTAGCTCCTTGATTTTTTAAAACAGATTGTTGTTTGTGTTGAGACGGGCCACCGTGTTTAGCATGAAATGGTAGCCCGCTCAATGAATTCACATGGTTGGTACAAATGTGCCGTTTTGGATTTTTACACTGACGCCCTCGTTGTGCAGCGAGTGATCGAGCGCTTCCAATATCCGCACGACTCTTGTCCCCACTTCACCATCACTTTGAGGGGCCTTGCTGTTGACGATGCAATCCACAAAATGGCGGCATTCCACACGCAGGGGTTCTTCAAATTTCACATACGGGATGACCACATCGCCGTAACGATAGCTGAATTGGAAGTCACTGAAGCTGGTGGCATAGGCGGGGGCTTCCACACCTTTGTCATAAATCTTCAGTTTTTCCAGTGGCTCAATATCGTCATAGACCACCATCTTCTTGCTGCCGACCACTGTGATACGGCGTACCTTGTTTGGGTCGAGCCAGCTAACATGGATTTGGGCGGTGATGTTGTTCGGGAATTTGAGGTGAAGATAGGCTACATCATGATTGTCGAGATGGACACAGGTTGCACCTTGCGCGGCGACGCTGGAAGGGTCAGTGCCCAAGAGGTAGAGCAGGATGGAAATATCGTGTGGGGCCAAGTCCCACATCACATTCATGGTGCGCTGATACAGCCCCAGATTGACACGCACCATATTGACATAATAGATGTCTCCAAAGTCGGGACTGCTGATAATGTCGCGTAGGGCGCGAACCGCCGGATTATATTCAAAAGTGTGTCCGACCATTAGGATCAGATTTTTCTGGTTGGCGATTTCAATCAGGTCTTCACCATCACGGCTGCTGAGGGTGAGAGGTTTTTCGACCAAAACATGCAAGCCGTTTTCCAAACATTCTTTAGCCAGCGCATAGTGGCTGGCAGGAGGGGTTGCAATCACCACCGCATCAAGGCCCATGTTAAAGAGTTCTTTGTAATTTTTGGTGATGGCGATGCCCGGATAAGCTGATTTGATCTGATTTAGACGTTCTTCGCGGAGATCGGCAACCGCAACGACATTGGCTGTGGGAAGTTCATTCAGGTTACGGGTCAGGTTTGGCCCCCAATAACCAAAGCCGATAATCCCAACGTTTATTTGAGTCATTCGTTCCCTCACTTTTACAATTGATGATAATAACTATGGAGTGTCCCACTCCAATTATAAGCCATAGACAAGATAGAACAGAAACATGACCCCCATTTTTCATTTATTTTTCGGTCTTGCGCATCAGAATCCACCGCGTCCGAAGATCATCACCAGTGGGGTCTTCACAATCAGCTTGAGGTCGGTCATCAACGACTGGCTTTCAATGTATTCGATGTCCAGCTTGCACATCCCGTCAAAATCGGCGGCACTCCGCGCACTCACCTGCCACAGCCCGGTGATCCCACCTGTCGCCTGTAGCCGCTGCTTGTGCCATGTCTCATATTCTTCGACTTCGTATGGGATGCAGGGGCGTGGGCCAACCAGTGTCATCTCGCCTTTGAGTACGTTGATGAATTGGGGCAGTTCGTCCAAAGAAGTCTTGCGTAGGAACTTGCCAATCAAGGTCACTCGTGGGTCTTTGACGATCTTCATGATCTCCGCGTTCTCCGTACCATTAATGGCGGCGATGGCAGCCATATCATTCTTGATGAAGGCTTTCATGAAGGCTTGGTGCATCTCGCTGGAGGCATCTTTATACATGGTACGGAACTTGTAGCAGGTGAAGGTCACG